>CALESS010000347.1 GCA_937907495.1 uncultured Anaerolineaceae bacterium | reverse complement strand
ATCGTAGGGCGATGAGACCGATTCGGGGACGACGATCAGGGCGGCGCAGTGCACGGTGGCGTAAATCTCCGGATGCTCCTGGAAAATCCGCTCCAGCAGATCGGCATCGCCGATATCGCCGTGATAGAAAATCCGGCCCTCGGTGAAGGCTTTCTGCCCGGTGATGAGGGAATCGAGGATGATGGGGGTATGCCCGGCGTCAATCAGCGCCGAGGCAATGGTGCTGCCGATGTAACCGGCTCCGCCGGTGATGAGAAACTTCATTGAAAACCTCCGCACAAAGACTGAATGGGTAAATGATACCTTAAAAATGCTTTTATGGCGGTTCGCGGACCAACCGGCTGAAACTGCAACTGTCGAATGCCGGGTAAACGTTTTTTGCTGCCCATGATTACCCCGGGTGGAGAAACAGGCTTACGGCCCCTGGGTGATCCAGACCTGTTGACCATCGGTCACAATGCGAATCCAGCTTTGCTGGGCCAGCACCAGCCAGGGCGGCCCCAACGCTTCACCGAGCGGACGCACCCCATCCGGCTGGATGCTTTCCAGGTTGGCTGGCGTGAGCAGGATGTAATCCACCCCATCGGGTTCCTCCTGCAAATCCGCCAGCCCAATTCCGCTGCTGAGCAGGGCATCAAACGCTCCGTAGCTCAGGCGCAGGGCAGCTTCATAGCGGCTGGCGGCCTGAACGCTGAGCCGGACGCCCGAACCGAGGTCGAAGACCATGCCGGTCTCCAGGGTTTCACCGGCCTTGCCCAGGCGGCGGGTGATCTCTTTGCCGGCACTCAACGCCGCCACCTCGTCCGGCCAGTGGAGGGTCTCCGGCTGCCAGCGTTCCAGCACATCCGGCAGACCTTTGAGGAACTCATTTTCGGTGGTGGTCAAAAATACCCCGCCCAACCGCCGCTGGGTGGGGGGAATCCAGGTCTCCAGCGCTGCACCCAGCTCCTGCCCGGAACGGCCGCCGTTCACCAGCACGGTTTCACCGGCCGGCAGGCGGATGAGAACCAACGGGCCGCCGGGGTTGGGGATGAGGGTGAGGGTTAACTTCTGATCCGGGCGGTCGGCGACCAGCCGCCACAGCACGCCCGCGCTTAAACCCAGCAGGAGCAGGATGACAACCGGACGCACTTTGGGCTTCCACGAACCCAATCGTGGGTAGAGCACCGTGAAAAATGCCAGCAGGGCGTAATAGGCGGCAGCCAGCCCCCAACCCGCCTGGAGGTAAACCACCAGGCCCGGAATCGCGCCGACGGCCTCCACCATTTTGAGGGTGTAGGCCAGCAGCGGCCAGGCCAGCCAGGCAAACACCTGCCCCACCGCCGGGGAAATCAGCCCGCCGCCCAATGCCAACCCGCCCAGGGCCATGATGGCCGGCTGGGCCGGCAGGATCAGGGGGTTGACGAACAAGGCGCTCAACGAAAGCTGACCGAAGGTGATGGCCAGCACTGGCAGAGTGGCAATCTGGGCAGCCAGGGTAACCACGATATATTCGCCCAGCGGCCGGGCGATTTTGCGGGCTGTTTCACCGGGCAGGGCAGATTCCAGCAATTTGACGAAAACGTTTTGCAGGGGTTCATTCAACCATAAAATGCCCAGGGTAGCGCTGAAGGAAAGTTGAAAGCCGGCATCCCAAAGTACAGCGGGATTGAAGGCAGCCATCAGGGCGGCAGTCAGGCACAGGGCATGGATGCCTGCCCGGCGGCGGCCAATTTGCTCCCCGGCCAGGCCCATCCCTCCCATCAGGGCGGCCCGCACCGCGGAAGCCGGCGCCCCCACCAGCAGCGTGAAGGCAATGATGGCCATGATCGAGAGTGCCAGGCCGCCCAGCCGCCCGGCCAACTTACGGAACAGGCCGAAGACCAGGCTGATGACAATGGCGATGTTGACCCCGGAGATGGCGGTCAGATGGGCGGTGCCGGTGGCGCGGAAAGCCTCCAGGGTGGCCTCCGGCAGGTTGTCATCCACCCCCAACAGGATGCCGGAGAGCAGGGCGGCTTCTTTGGGCGGCAGCAAGCGGTTCAAAATATCCAGGCCGCGCTCGCGCCAGCGCATCAGCATCATCCACCCGCGGCCGCCTGCCTCGCGCTCCAGCACACCGTAGATGGGGAAGTACATCACCCCCGCAGCTTTCTGCCGCTGCAAATAAGCCACATAGGATGCGCTCCACGCGGCGGGGAAGGCTTGCAATTCACCCGCCAGGCGCAAGCGGTCACCCACCCGCACGTCACTCCCGGCGGGCAGGCGGACCATGAGCGAACCGCGCCAGGGGCTATCCGCTTGCAGCATCAGGGAAGTGTATTTTTCCCCCGCCCGCGGCGGCTGGCGCACCAGGCCCGTGATATCCAGCCGCTCTCCGCTGTGGGCGGCCAGGTCGGTTTCTGCCGGCGGAAGCTGCTCCAGGGCCATTCGCAGCCCGCCCAGGCAGAGCGCTGCCAGCAGCGCCGCCGCGGCCAGCCGGCTGAACGCGCGCCAGCGGAGATAATAGCGCCAGGTGATGCCCAGGCGCTTCTCAAAAATGGCCAGGGCCGTGAAGAAAACCCCCAGGCCCAGCCAGAGCGGCCAGGGCAGGCGGGCGAAATCCGCCAGCAGGATGCCACAGGCAAAGGCCACAGAAAGCCAGAGCAGCGGCATCGTTAATCTTCAGGGAAGGGGGTAAAAAAGAAAAGGGCCGTCGTCACGATGAGATCCGGAACGAGTTATGGGTGAGTTTTCACCT
This sequence comes from uncultured Anaerolineaceae bacterium, assembly GCA_937907495.1. Taxonomy (GTDB): domain Bacteria; phylum Chloroflexota; class Anaerolineae; order Anaerolineales; family Anaerolineaceae; genus CALESS01. The sequence goes on along the minus strand of CALESS010000347.1, from coordinate 2,133 downwards.
TTTCCAGCGGGGCAGGAACATCCCCACCCGCTGCTGGTAAGCCTGATAATCCGCGCCGAACTGGCGCACGAGCTTGTTTTCCTCCAAACGGGCGCCCACGAAAATATAGAGCGTGATGCCGAGGGTGAGCGCCAGCAGATTGTTGCTCATTTGCGGCATCAGCCACAAAATCAGCAGACTGAAGGAGTAGATCGGGTGGCGCATGAAACGATACAGGCCATCCACCCGCAGCACCTCCGGCGGGGGTAGCTGCTTCAGCCGCAGGAACTGCGCCATGCCCAAAAATTCCAGCGAACCAGTGGTACGGAAACTGACCAGCAAGCCCAGTCCGGCGGCCAACTGCACCGCCAGGGTCAACAGCAGCCAGGGCCAGGGGATGCGCCAGAGGACTGCATCCGGCATCCTCCAGACCAGGTACATCACCGGCAGCAGGGCCAGCCCGGAGAAAATGTTGAACCCCAGGCGGTAGTAACGGTAACCCCTCGCCCCGAGCCGTTTTTCTGCGCCAGCCTTGGTGGCTTCCGCAGCCAGGAGGGAATGCAGCGCGCCATACAGGGCAAAGGCCAGCAAAATGAGGAAGAAAGAGGAAAGGATCATGGTTTGATTATATTGAAAATGAAGGATGGCGGGGCATCCACCAGGGTGGGGCTCCTGGGTGGGGATGCGTAAAAGATCAGGGCGTACAGTTGCTGCCGTAATCGTAACTCTCCAGGTTCCACAGGTTGCTGCGGGCGGAGCCATCCACCTGAACCCCGCACAGATCCAGCCGCCCGGCCGTCAGCTTGATGGCGTAATACAGCGGGATGACCGGTAAGCCCTCTGCAAACAACCGGTTGACCTCGGCGCTGCGGCTTTTGAGTAAATCCACTTCCTCGGGGCGGGTTTCGCGCAGGCTCTGGCAGGCGGCATCGTATTCCGGGCTGCTGAAGCCGGAAACATTGGCGCCGATCCACAAATTGCTGGCGGAGGGAATCTGGTTGGTTTCATACAGGTAGCAGGGGGTTTGCACCCCGCCGACCCAGGTGAACTGCACCAGGTCAAACTTGCGGCCAAAGACGGGTCCATTTGGCCCGGCGGCAAACAAATCATCCGCCAGGCCGGTCTGCACCGTCACCTGGATGCCGCACTGCGCCAGCGAGTTGGTGAACCAGGCGGCAGCTTTCTGGCGCAGGGGGGAATCGGTGGTCTGGTAGGTGATGCTGAAGGGCGTGCCATTGGGTACACCCGGCACAGATTGGGCCGTGCGCGGGGTAGCCGGGTCGACATCCGCATCCAGCCAGCCCACTTCTTCCAACAGGCGGGCGCCCTCGGCTGGGTCAAATTTCACAGCCGGCAAATCCGCCGGGTAGAGCGGTGAATCGGGCGCGTACATCCCCGTGGGGATCAGCGAACGCGAGTATAAATGCTTGGCAATCAGGCCTTCCCGATCGAGGCAGGCGGCAAATGCCTGCCGGGTGCGCACATCGCCAAAGAAATCCGGGCGGTCACTGGCAGCGTTGAAGCCGTCATCATAACTGGCGGGCAGAATGCCAAAATCGAGATGTTCCCATTCCGGCCCCAGGGTGAAATAGACTTGCAAGCTGCCTTCGTAGTTCATTTGCAGCACCTTGGCCACCTCTTCATCGGTGAAAGTGGTCAGATCCACCACGTCACATTCTCCGTTGACCAGGGCATTGAGATTATTGTCGGTTTGCTCGCCCAAAAAGCGAAAAACCAGCTTATCGAAGGCCGGCAAGCCCTCGGCCGAGCGGAAGTAAGCCGGGTTTTTATGCAGGGAGATGTGATCACCCGCCACCCAATCTTCGATGACGTACGGCCCCCAGCCCAGGGGCTGGCGGTTGACTTGCTCATTGACCAGGATGGCTTCTGCGGAGAGGGTGCCCAGGGTGTGCTGCGGCAGGGGCGTGAAAAAGAGACTCTCATAGCGGGAGGGCAAATAACCGGGGATGCCGGTCCATTCCACGGTCAATTCGTCTGCCGCCAGGTAGCTCGCGGTGCGGTCAAGCTGCCAGCGGTTAACCGGGCTGGCCGGGTCCCGCGCCACCTGGTAAGAGAAAACCGAATCGGCAGCCGTCAGCGGCTGACCATCGGACCAGCGGATGGCAGGCTTTAATTGGAAGCGCAGGATTTGCT
>CALESS010000346.1 GCA_937907495.1 uncultured Anaerolineaceae bacterium | reverse complement strand
GGTTGCGGCTGGTTTTCGAGATTGGGGGATTCCAACGGCGGAAGCGATTTTACAAGTGCGGCAGGCAGCCCCCGAGGCAAAATTGTTTGCCTCCGGTGGCCTGCGGGATGGGATTGAGATCGCCAAATGCGTGGCTCTGGGAGCGGAGCTGGGGGGGATGGCGGGAGGCTTTTTACGGGCAGCCGTTCAAAGTCTGGATGCGGTAATGGCCCTGGCGGACGTGCTGAAGCGGCAGATTCAAATCTGCATGTTTGCGAGCGGGGCAACGCGCCTGGAAGAATTACGCGACAATGGCAAACTGGAACGTGTAGGTTGAGGTTGGATTGTGTGAGATAATTCGGCGATGCGAGCAAAGACGATGACGAAGCTTTCCGAGCAAGCGGGCGTAATGTTGCCCGCGATTGAAAATGAATTGAAACAAGCTGTTCATCATCCGCTGCTCATTCACCCGGCGCTGGTGGAAATGATGGCCTATCACCTGGGTTGGGGCACACCGGGGGCGGCGGGAGAAAGCAGCGGTAAACGCGTGCGTCCCCTGTTGACTTGCCTGGCAGCGCGCGCTTGCGGTGGGGAATGGGAATCCGCCTTGCCGGCGGCCGCGGCGGTGGAGCTTATTCACAACTTCTCCCTGATCCATGATGATATCCAGGATGAAAGCCGAACCCGCCGCGGCAGGGAGACGGTGTGGGTAAAATGGGGGCAACCGCACGCCATCAACGCTGGAGATCTGATGTTCAGCCTGGGGTTTGCCAGCCTGGAACGGGCAAAAAGCTTTAGCGCTGGCGAAACCATCTCGAAGGCGCAGACGATTTTACAGCAAACCTGCATTTCTTTGACCATTGGGCAGTACCTGGATATGGCTTTTGAGCAGGCGGTGGAGGCTTCACTGGAGGATTACTGGCAAATGATCCACGGGAAGACTGCTGCACTGCTGGGAGCGGCAGTGGAATTGGGGGCGTTATTCGGTGGAGCAGATGAAACCCGGCAATTGCTCTACCGGCAATTTGGGCAAAAGCTTGGGTTGGCCTTCCAGGTATGGGATGACTGGTTGGGTATCTGGGGTGACCCGGAAAAGATGGGAAAATCCGTTTCCAGCGACCTGGCGAGTGGTAAGAAAACCTTTCCGATTTTGTACGGGTTATCCTGCCAGGGGAAGTTTGCCAGCCGGTGGAAAAATGAGCAAGGCCCGGGGGCGGATATCCCCCGAATGGTACGCTTATTGGAAGAGGATGGCGTAAAGGAGGTCACTTTGAAACAAGCGGAAGTTTTGACCCAGGATGCCATGGTTGCGTTGCAAGCGCTGAATGCCGAAGGGGCGGCGGATCAATGTTTGGAAGAATTGGCCAATGGGTTATTAAAACGTCAGAGCTAGCAAGGAAAAAAATGAATCAACATGATGAGAAGATTCGCGAGGCAGCCGAATTAATCCAGGGAGAGGCGATGGACCTGGAAGTCATTCACCAATCTACAAAAGCCATGCTTGCCGCCTTCGGGGAAGATGTGGAGCGGGAGGGCTTGCAGCGCACGCCGGAGCGAGTGGCGCGCATGTATGTAGAGCTTTTGTCTGGCTATCGGGCCGACCCGGTGGGGCTATTGAATGACGCCCTGTTCGAGGTGGATTATGATGAGATGGTGCTGCTACGGGATATTGAATTCTTCAGCCTGTGTGAACATCACTTGCTGCCCTTTATGGGGCGCGTCCATGTGGCATATATCCCGGATGGGCGGGTGATTGGGTTATCGAAAATTCCGCGGATTGTGGATATGTTCTCCCACCGCTTGCAGGTACAGGAACGAATGACACGCCAGATCGGGGACTTCATTAACCTGGTACTACAGCCCAAGGGGTTGGCAGTGGCGGTGGAGGCGATTCATTTATGTTCAATGATGCGCGGGGTAAAGAAACATGATGCCCGCATGACCACCTCCACCATGCTGGGCTGTTTTAAGACGGATGCCGGGCTGAGAATGGAGTTCCTGGATAATATCTCACGGAGCGCCGACCCGCTGCATATTTAGGCGTTAGCGGCTGCGTTCGATTTGCACACCGACCGAGCGTGTGAAGCGGACAGCGCCGGGTTTTTCGACCCGCACCTGTACTTTTTGCACCTTTGAATGCTCCAAACAGCGTGCGGCGATATCAGCCGCCAGGGCTTCCACGGTTTTTCGAAGCGACTGCTCCACCATGGCGAGAACCTCTTTGGAGACGGTGGAATAGCTGAGGGTGTCATCCAGGTGATCGGAATTTCCGGCGGCGGATAAATCTGCATAGAGGATGATGTTGATCAGAATATCCTGGGGGTGTTCCCGTTCGGTCTCCGAAATGCCAATGTGGCCGCGGGTCAGCAAATCACGAATGAAAATCTGATCCATTTTGGACCTCCTGTGGGTGTAACAATTGAAAATCACGGATGCGATTTCCCATCTGCCAGAGGGAGAAACACAGGGCAAGGAACGCATAAAGCTGGGGGATGCGTAAACCGCCGAGCAGGCTTTGGCTATCGGCCCGGAAGTATTCTATTACGCCCATCCCAATTGAGAGGAGCAGCAACAAAATGAGAAAGCTGAACCCCGGGAACCACTGGCGGCGGGGGCGCGGCCAGAGAAGTATGGCAATTCCAATCATCCAGAGCAGCCAGTAAACCTGGGTAGGATGGCGAAGCGCTCCCCAGAGCGGAATGCCCCAGGGGAGGCGGGTGGGCACACCGTAATATTGCCCGGAAGCCAAATAGCTCAATCCGAGGGCGAAGAGGAAGGTAAGGATGGCAGGGGTCAAGGAATCCAGCGTTTTCCATACATCCAACTGGCGGCGGGAGATGAAGATGGCGGCAACCAGCAGACCGATGAGAAAGCCGCCTGTCCAATCGAACATAGCCAGGTTGGGGGAAAGAACAGAAAGCCAGTTATTCATAAAAGCACCGGGATAACGGGCAATGAAACTGGCCCGGGAGCCGATAACCAACGCCGCCAGGAAAAAAGAAACCAGGGAGGAGAGCTGATTACGATCCGTGCCATAGGTATGGGCAAATTTTTCTGAAAGCGTAATGCCCAACCAGACGCCAATCAGTAAAAGGAAGGCGGGCACCGGAAGTACCAGGGGACCGAGAGTGAGGGTTGGCAACATTTCAGGGCACCCCTTGCTGCATTTGTTGAAATTCCGCAAGAAGCAGGGCTTGCGGCAGGGGGCCGCCCACAATCACCTTGTGGATGATGCCATCCGGCCGGATAAAGATGGTGGTTGGTAAAGCGCTCACCTGGTAGGCTTGGGCAACCTTGCCGGTGGGGTCCAGCAAGATGGGGAAGGTAAGTCCAAAATTCTGGATGAAGGCGGCTGCCTCGGCCGGGTCATCTTGATCGGTGCGGTTGATGCCAATGATGACCAGCCCCTGTTCCTTCTGCAAGGTGTGGGCTTTTTGCAGATCCGGCATTTCGGCTTTGCAGGGAGGGCACCAGGTGGCCCAAAAATTCAGGATCACCGCCTGACCTTTGAAATCGGCCAGGGATGTCTCCTGACCGGCAGTATCCAGCAGGGAAAAATCAGGGGCCATGAAACCCTTCTGGGCGAGCTGGATGGGGGCGGATTGGGCAGGCTGTGCCGTAAACGCGGTGATTGCCAACCAGGCGACTCCCAGGGCGATGAAAACCAGCTGCACCCGGCCAAAGTTGTGCAGGAAGCGGGTGAGAACCGGGGGGAGAGAAGAAGGGGATTGAGGGTGGATATCATTCACCCTTTCACTTTACCCATTTTTTGGCTGGCTGTCAATTTCCATTGGAGATTCTCTCGAGTTATCCGGAAAATCGAGCGCGGGGAGTTCAGCGGCTATTTCCTAATATTCAACCGTTGAATGAATTGCAATTATTGAATTATTTTTATATAATTAGTCAAATATTGGGAGGGAATGAATGCCCGAAGCAAAAGTCCTGGTTGTGGATGACGATAGATCCATTGTCCGTTTGTGTCAAAAAATTCTTGAGCGGGCCAATTATGAGGTCTTTACCGGTAACTCTGCAGAAGAAGCTTATGGCTACCTGCGGACTGAGAAGCTGGACCTCCTGCTCGTGGATATCCGTATGCCGGATGTGGATGGGTTTGAACTGGCGCTGCAGGCGAAAAGCATCCGCCCGGATCTGGCGATTCTGTTGATGACCGGTCACGGGACCGTGGAAACCGCCATCACGGCATTGCACCGCGGGATTGACGGCTTAATCCTCAAACCTTTTGAATCCACCACAGAATTAGTGGAAAAATGCAGAGATGTATTGCAGAACCGGC
>CALESS010000345.1 GCA_937907495.1 uncultured Anaerolineaceae bacterium | reverse complement strand
GTTCGATTCAAGGGAGAGCGGCAGCCGCCCAATGTAATTGGCCTGGCTGTCATCCAGTTCGGCGGCGGAAACCCCATCGCTGATGAAGCGCTGCAACTCGGAAAGGATCAGGTCTATCGCCCGTTGCAGGTTGGCCGGGTTGACCCCGGCGGAAACTTCCCAGGAGCCGGAAAACGGCCAGGCATTCAGGCTGGTGCTGGCGGTGTAGGCCAGGCCGGCCTGTTCGCGCACCACGTCGCCTATGCGGCCCATCATGCCAAACTGGCCCAGGATGTTATTGCCCAGCGAGGCGGGCAGGAAGTCATCCGATTTGCGGTGTGGGCCAATGGTCCCAAGCACCAGGTCGGTTTGAATCTTGCCGGGCAGGGGTTTGTGAATGCGAATGGAATGGTGGGGGATGCGCACCACGGGGAAGGAATGGATGAGCTTTTGCTCCGGGTTGCTCCAATCACCGAGGGCGGCTTGCACCAATTCCACCGCTCGTTCCGGGGTGATGGCGCCAACCACCACCACGGTCATCTCCGCCGGGCCATATTGCCGCCGGTGAAAGTCCACCAAATCCTGGCGGGTGATGGCCGCAACCGATTCCGGGGTGCCATCTTCCGGTCGGCCATAGAAATGACCTTCAAAAAGGGTCGCATCAAAGGCCTCGGAGGCCACTTCCGAGGTATCCTGGGCGCGGATGGCGAGACCCGCCAGCAATTGACCGCGCAGCCGTTCCACCTGCTCCGGCGGGAAGACTGGCTCAAGCAGGGTTTCGCGCAGCAGGCCGGCAAGCATCGGCAGGTCTTCAGCCAGGCAACGCCCGGAGAAGCTTACCGTATGCACGCTGGCCCCAAAGCCAAAGGAGGCCCCGGCCGATTCCAGTAGTTCAAAAATCTGTTGGAAGGTGTGCCGCTGAGTACCGCGCAGCAGTGAAAGGGCGGTGAAATTCGCCAGGCCCAATTGGTCATCCGGGTCGTACATACCGCCACAACCCACGTAGCCGGTGAGGAAAACCGAGGGGCTGTTAAAATTGCTGCGGCTGAGGATGGTGATGCCATTGGGTAAAACTACCCGGGTGATGTCATCCGGGCCGGGCAGGCTGTGAAAGGTGCTCATTCGCTCTCCTCACTGGCCGCGCCGGTGGGCAAGTAAACGCCAACCACCCGGTTGTGCGGCGCCAGGTAGGTTTGGGCCGCCCGCTGCACATCTGCCGGGGTCACCCGCGCCAGGGCGTCCAGGTAATTTTCAAACCAGGCGTAGCTGGCAAACATCTCGGCAAAGCCCAGCCAGAAAGCCTGGTTGGTGATATTCTCCGATCCGTAGGCAAACAAGGCCCGGGCTTGCTTGATTGCCCGCTCCACTTCCGCTCCATCCACCGGTGCATCCTGCAGGCGCTGGATTTCATCATCCAGCACTTGCAAGGCCTGGCGGTAATGGGAGCGGGGATGAATCGTCATGGATAGATCGTAGAGGTAGGGGTCTTGGGTGGCTTGCATACCACCGCCCACGCTGACGGTATACTCCCCTTCCACCAATGCCCGGTACAGGCGGCTGGTCTTGTTGGAGACCCCGCCGCCGCCAAACATGTTGAGGCTGGTGGGGCCAGCCAGCAGGCTATCCAGCACGGTGCAGGCGAAGAAATCCGGCAGGCTGGCGGGCGGGGAGTGATAGACCACCTGCAAGTAGGTCATCTCCCCGGGGCCGCTCACTTCCACCCATTGCTCCCCGCTGGCGGGCGGCTCTGCCTGGGCCGGCCGCGGCGGCGGCGGGGCTGCCGGCAGGGAATCGTACAGTTCCAGCAGCCGGGCCAGCATCTTCTCACTGTCAAAATCACCGGCGACGGATACAACCGCATTGGAAGGGGCATAGTAGCGGCGATAATGCTGAAAGAGGTCATCCCGGGTGATTTTGTGCAGGTCTTCTTTGCTGCCGATCACTTCGTGGTGGTAGGTGTGGACGCGAAAAGCCTTCTCCTGTACGGCTTCCCCCAGCCGGAAAAGCGGCTCGTTTTCGCTGCCTTCGCGCTCGCTGATGATGACTGTGCGCTCGGATTCCACCTCCTGCGGGTCAAACAGGCTGTTGACCATCCGGTCGGCTTCCAAAGCCAGGCCCAGGTCTATTTTATCCGCGGGCATGGTTTCAAAATAGGCCGTCCAATCCAGGTAGGTGAAGGCATTCCAAAAACCACCCTCGCGCGAGATCGCCTTATCCAGGTTGCCGGCGGGGAATTGAGGTGTGCCTTTGAATTGCATGTGCTCCACCCAATGCGAGATGCCCGTCTGACCGGGGCTTTCATCCCGCGAGCCCACCCGGTACCAGACCCAGTGGCTGATGATGGGTGCGGTGTGAATCTCCTTCAGTTGAATGGTGAGACCGTTGTTGAGCTTCACGGTGCGGATGGCAGCGCTCATGCGGGGACTCCTCGTACGGGAATATGCAGCATTCAGGGTACCAGCCACTGACAAAATCTTCCGGGGTTGGGGCCGCACAGGGCATCCTCCCAGGAGCCAGGCAAGGCTTTCAACATGGCGTAATACGGGTCCAGCACCTGCTGCAAGCCCACAAAAGGCTCGTGCAGCTCGGTCTGGTTGAGCGGGATATCCACCGCCACGTTCAACTCAACCGGGATTTGCTGGTCTACGGGTACCACCAGGCTGAGGTGTACGGGCAGTTCCGTGCCTGCCGGCAGGATGATATCGGTCGGTGCTTTGTAGATCACCAGGCCGCCCGTGGACAGGGAGACGGTGGCGGCGGTAATCTTCGTATCCTGGGTGAGGGTGACGATGGTGTCCGTCTCCAGCGGCAGATCA
>CALESS010000344.1 GCA_937907495.1 uncultured Anaerolineaceae bacterium | reverse complement strand
GTGATGGAAGGGTGAAAACCATGCGTTACTCGATTGATTGGCTGCTGGATAGCGACCCCTGGGTTTCTTACCGCACCCGGGTGGACTTGCTTGGGGAAGCGGAAACGTCCTACGCAGTGCGGGAGGACCGTTCCGCGATGCTCTCCCATCGGTTGGTACAGGCTTTGGTGATGGAGCTTGTGGGCTGGCCTGGCCAGATCCTCAACAGCCACAAGAGTGCCGGACATCCGCTGCATAAGCTGGTTTTCATCGCAGACCTGGGGCTGAAGGCCCGTGACCCCAGTATGCAAGATGTCATTCGCAAAGTCATGCAGCATCAGGCGGCGGAGGGGCCCTTCCAGGTCTTGATGAATATCTCTCCCCGCTACGGCGGCACGGGAGAGGATACCTGGGCCTGGGCGCCCTGTGATGCGCCGCTCATCCTGTACGCACTGATCCAGTTCGGATTGGGAGATGATGAGCGGGTGCGTAAAAGCCTGGATTACCTGGTGAGCCTGGTTTTTGAAAACGGCTGGCGCTGTGCCACCTCCCCGGAGATGGGAAATTTCCGCGGCCCCGGGAAAAAAGAAGACCCCTGCCCCTTTGCAAACCTGATCATGCTTAAAACGCTGGCCCTGCTGCCGGAATTTCGTGATGGCCCGGCTGCCCGCAGTGGCGCAGAAACGTTGCTCCGGTGCTGGGCGGAGCGGGAGACCCAGCACCCCTATATGTTCTTTATGGGCACAGATTTCTGCAAGCTAAAAGCGCCCCTGGTCTGGTATGATATTCTCAATGTGACCGATGTGCTGACGAGGTTCCCCTGGCTGCGCAACGACCCGCGCCTGCAGGAGATGGTCGAGATCATCCGCCAGAAAGCCAATGCCGAAGGCCAATTCACCCCGGAATCCATCTGGACAGCCTGGAAAGATTGGGATTTTGGCCAGAAGAAGCGGCCCTCGCCCGGCCTGACGTTCCTGGCACAGCGAGTTTTACAGCGTTTTGATATGCTTCGCGGAGGTGTGGAATGAGCCTGTCTGATCAATTGCTGGTGCTGGAGGGGGAGTGGATGGGGGTAAATCACTTGTGGCTAAGCCCGGATTCCGAGGAAATTGTCACCGAAGCCGGGGCGCGGGTAGAGCCGCAGGCCAATGGCTCCTTCCTGTCCGTCCATTACACCTGGGTCTATGCGGATGTCATCCAGGAGGGATTGCTGCTGATCGGTGGGGATTTGACCGGCGGCAAGGTCAGCGCGGCCTGGCTGGATTCCTGGCATTATGCGGAAAAGATGATGGCCTGTGAGGGTAAATGCAATGAAGATGGCTCCCTGACGGTTGTGGGGAGTTATGCCGCCCCAGAAGGCCCGGATTGGGGCTGGTGGCTCACGTTGCAGCCCCTCAACATGAACCAATTCAAACTACTGATGCACAACGTTCCGCCGGGGGAGCAGCCAGCCCTGGCCGTGGAGTGCCTGTTTGAGCGCCTGACTTGAGAAAACAGCCGCGATTTTCATCCCTTGGTTATGAGAAGTTCGGCGGAGTAATAAATCTAGAATAACCGCGTCCCGTGCCCCGCCAACAAGGTGGGCACGGGGGGGTAATTGAATAAGTCAATCCTGAACGTTCGCCCCGTGCCCCTACCGCTGTAATCGCGCCGACCGTGGCAATCATTCGTTGGGGCAC
>CALESS010000343.1 GCA_937907495.1 uncultured Anaerolineaceae bacterium | reverse complement strand
AGCCTGTTCGTGCATCAATTGAAGAAAGATGTTTTGGCGTTTCTTAAAAATTTTGAACATAATGAATTCTCCTATCCCTGGCTTATTATTTCGATGCAATGATGTTCCAACAAATACTCCAGCCCGGCCTTCACCTGCCCGGTCTGATTGAACACCTGGAACTCACAAGTGCGGTTGGCTTCCGCTGGTAAGTAAGCCGCAATCAAATCAAAATCCACCTCGCCCATCCCGGGCGCAAAGTGATCAGTCAATTTCACCACGTCATGCAGGTGGGTCCCTATCATTCTACCCGAGAAACGCTCCAACCATTCTCGCAGCGGGAAGAAGCCCAACACATCCAGGGTGTAGGCATGACCCACATCCAGCACAAATCCAATCTGATCGGCTCCACCCAGGCTCAGCAAGACTTGCAATTCATCCGGGCTGGCAATTTCCATGAAATGATAGCGATTCTCGATGCCCAGGCGCACATGGAAAGGGCGCGCATACTCCAGCAATTCCCGTATGCTTCGTTCCACTGCCTGGAAGTGAGCCGGCCCCTTCTCCCGCCGTTCCACTTCCATCTCCTCCAGCAACGACTGGTATTCGGTGGTACCCCTCTGCCCCTGCTCATACAGGGCGCGCAACTTCTTTTCCAGGTTTCGCTCGGAATTCACCGCACCGGCATGCACCACGATGTAATCTGCGCCCACCTGGTGCGCCAGATCAAGGCTGCGTTTCACCGCAGCCACACCCCGAATCCGGTTCTCCTCATCCAGGGCAGAAATCAACCAATCGCGCTCTTTCAACTCCTCCATGGAAACATCCGCCGGACAGGGTTCATGAACGCTGCTGATTTCCACCTGCCCCAGGTCAACCGTACTCAGCATGGACGAGTTCAATTGATGGTTGAGTTCAATCTTCTTAAATCCAATCCGGCGCGCCGCTTCCAAAAAATCTCCCAACTCCGGGAAGTTGCGCCGCGCCCACATGCTGGAAAATGCCGCATCGTACACGACCTCCGGCTGAAAATTCTCCCCTCCCAAATCCTGAAGGGCCGGGAAGATCTGCAGCAATTGGTCCAGGCTTTCGATCACATGGTCTGCCTTTAAATCCGGGTGAGTGACGGGCACGGATTTATTCCGGGAATTCTGAATCAAAATTGTCCGCCCAAAACCCGCAGCCTGCGCCGATGCCACATCCCGCTCCGGACGGTCACCAATATAGGCGCAATGCGCTGGTTCGATATCCATCTTTGCTGTCGCTTCCAGCAAGATATCCGGGGCTGGTTTACGTTTGCCCACCGAAGTGGAAAGGATCACCGTTTCAAAACAGCCGGAGATTTCCAATTCAGCCAGCAAAGCGGGAACCTCCACACTGCTGGTGGTATTGCTCACAATGCCAAGCCGGTAACCCCGTCGGAAAAGCTCACTCACCACTCCCTTGGTCAGCGGATCCACCTGGCGGGTGCCCATGGATTCCCGATACAGTTGGTTCAAACGAATTGCCTGGCTGCGCACCACTTCAACCGGGAAATCCGGCAAGATCCATTTGCTCCACAAATCCGCTTCCGTAAGCTCCACCGAGGTGACCTGTGCCCACCGGCGGTATGCGGAATATCGCCGCGCAATCCGCCGGGAAAACTCCAACGGCTCACCGGCAGCCCCAACCTCAGCCATCAATTTCTCCAGCAGAGAGATTCTCTCTGCCCGGGTCTTTTTTGTAGCGTGCCTTAAAGTTCCACCGACATCAAACAATATTGCAGTAATCTCAACTTTCATTCCCAAGTTCACCTTTATTTTTGAATTCCTGCTGCAACTTCAAATCGGCTGGGTACATGAACCAGTTCCGAAAATTCTTCAATCGAAATTTCTGCCTGTGCGTCCGGCTCCCAATTAAATGCCACGGTTTTCATTCCCACGGAACGCGCCCCATCGAGTTCAACGGCCTTATGGCCCACAAAAATGACCTGCTCCCCCCGCAGGTCCAATTGCCGCAGCATCGCCTGATATAAAATTGCATCCGGTTTGCGCACTCCAAACTCCGCCGAAGAGATGATCGCATCCCAAACCTCGCCAAAGCCGCCTTTTTCAAACCAGCGCAGTTTGCTGGAAATCGAATTGGCGGTGTCCGTGATAATCCCCAGTAAATAACCCGCCTCTTTTAACTGATGCAGCGTTTCTTTCACTCCAACAAAGAACGTGACGTTGTCCTCGTCATCCTGTAAAGCCTGCAATCCACAGGCAATCTCCTCCGGCGCCGTCAGACCATAGCGTTCTAACAATGACCTTCGATACTCCTCCTGGCTGACCAGCCCCCGGTAAGCCCGGAAAGCCAGCGGTTCCAGTTCCCGTACCAGCTCGGGGTTCGGCCTCAAGCCATGTGCACCAAGGAACTCTGCAAATTGCCGCCCTTTTTCCGGTCGGTAGTACAAGATATCCCCCGCATCAAAAACATAAGCTCGGATTTCTCCCGCAGGGACGGTTTGTGGAACCTCGTTTTCCTGGCGGATAATTTCCACCAGTTCCCGCATATCTTCGATAATCACATCCGGAACCGCCCCCTCATCCTCCTCCCCGTGCGCAAAATCATGCCGGATTTGCACCGCCAGGCGGAATCCCGCCCGCCGGGCACCCAGCACATCCCGCGCAATCCGGTCCCCCACGTACAGGCACTGGCTGGCAGGGGTATCCGCCAGGCGGGCGGCATAATGAAAGATTGCCGGGTCCGGTTTTCGCCGGCCAAATTCACTGGAACATACCACCGGATAGAAACATTCCTGCAGCCCATATTTCTCCAGGCTGTCCATCACCTGCCCCCGGCTGTTGACATTGCTGATCAGTCCGATCCGCAGCCCCATCCCACGCAGTGCATCCAGCACCGCCGGAATTTCGGGCCGCATACAGCGGTTATAAAATCGCGTTTCGAAATAAAACATCAATTCTTCCGACAATTGCACCAACCGCTCCCGGTCATAGGCGATATCCTGGAGGATAAATTCACTCCATACCCGAAAGGTGGAATACTCCACCTGGCTTTGCAGGCTTAAATCATGGTAACGCTTCCAACCGCGCAGGATAAAATCCAGCAGTTCTTCATCTGTGGTTTTAAATTCAACACCCACTTCGCGCAATAAAGAATGCATGCCGGGGATGGCCTCCAGGCGCAACGCCCGCGTGAACCCAAAGGTTTCAAGGGTACCACCCATGTCGAAGAAGACTGCTTTAATCGTCAAACCGTTGCTCCCGATGAAAATGAACCTGGTTTATAAAAAATGATTGCTTTACCATCTTACGCGTTGAACCAAAGCCCCTGACAAATATGAAGAGTATAAGGTCATTCCGCAGGGTACGGGTTTTGACTCCCGTACCCTGCATTCTTTAAGTTACTTGGAAGGTTTGCTTATTTACCAAGGTTCAGCAGGTAGAAGTCCCGCGTTTGGATCATGTTGTCATAGGCATACTGTTCCGCAATGAACCAGGTCATGGAGAAGATTTCATCCAGGGTTTTCTGGCCTTCGGGAACCTCATAGGTGGTATCCGGGAAGTAAGTACCGAATTTCGCCCAGGGTTTACGTCCATCGGGGCTGGTGATGAATTTGACCCACAGTTTAGCCGCATTGGGGTGCGGGGCCTGGTTGATAATG
>CALESS010000342.1 GCA_937907495.1 uncultured Anaerolineaceae bacterium | reverse complement strand
CTGCCTGCCGCCCCTGGCATAGTAATTGCTCATTAATGAAGTGGCATCCGGCGCGCCTGATAAAACTGTTAAGTTAAGAATCGCCGTGAGATCTTGAATCTTTGGCCTGGATTTACTATGATGAACCTAGCACAGTTTTTAAGGACAATTAAGATGAAACATCTGAACATCGGCCTGGGGGTCGGATTAATTCTTGCCCTCATGTTTACCATTTTTCAACCCCCGGCCAACCCCACGCAAGCCGCCAGTTTGCCGCAATCCACCCCGCAGCCCGCCCAACCCCTGCGCGACGCCGCCCTGCGCCAGGCGTTCTCCACAGCCATCCAGGGCCGCACCGAAGTCCTCGCCTTCATCATTCACCAGGTGGAAGTGGAGCGCCTGCAATATTCCGAGGATGGCTCGGTTGCCCTCCTCTTCCTGCAGATGCGCGACCGTACCAGCGGTGAAGTGATTGCCACGGAGCCCGGCCTGGCGATTGCCCGGCTGAACCCGGCCGCCAGCGGCAGCGAAGCCCAAGATTGGAAGATCAGCCTTCAGGCGGATGCGGATTGGGTGGAGCAACTCACTCACTTGCCGGTTGGCATGTTGACGGAAGAAGGCCGCTTCATGTACCTGCCCTCCGCCGACCTCGATGGCGCCGTCACGCTCAACGAACCGATCCGCGGTTACAAGCTGCCCTGGGCTGCCGGGTTGACCAAGAACCTGAGCGGCTCCATCGGCCATTTCCTGATCTACAACTCCTGTTCCGAAACCTCTTGCCGCTACGCCTACGATTTTGGAGATGGCACCATGTTCCCCCTGCTGGCTGCCCGCGGTGGAATTGTCCATTTATTCTATGATGAATGCGCCAACGGTTCAGAGAGCTGCTCCAATTACATCGTCCTCCAGGACCGCTCCACCTCGCCCTGGACGTACCAGCTCTACCTGCATATTGCCTATCATTCCATTCCAGCCGGACTGCGCACGGTGGGCGCCAGCGTTTTGCAAGGCCAATACATTGCCAATGTGGATGACACCGGCTACTCCACCGGGCATCACCTGCATTTTCATGTTCACACCTATGCCAGCAGTTACTGGGGGAATAGTGTGGATATTGCCTTCAACGAGGTCCCGTTTAATGACGGCGAGCCGCGCACCTGTTATGAAAGGGATAACTGGCCTGCTTATGGTTCGGGCTGCGCCAACAGCTACACCTCCCAAAACCTGGGCGCCAACCCGCCAACTGGCAGCCTCAGCCTGCCCTATCATGGCGGGGTTTTCACCAGCTCCCTGGTCAGCATTTCCGGCACGGCCGCGGATGACATTTCCGTCACCAAGGTGCAGCCGGTGGTGAATTTCGGTTCCGGCTGGGTGGAAATTGGCCAGCCGTTTTCCATCACCCCGGGGAAAAATGTGACCTTCAGCGGAGAAGCCGATTTGTGCGCTGCCAACGCCCCGGATGGCCCGCTGCAGATTGGCGTTTTCGCCTATGACTACGAAGGCAACCGCTCCGTCACCGCCCTGGGAGAACGCCAGATCTTCAAAAGCGCCACCTGCACCACCCCCGCCCCGCCCGCCTGTGTGCCCGGTTCCAACCAGGTTTCCCTCTTCACGGAAGTGGATTACAAAGGCGACTGCCGCACCTTCAGCATTGGCAATTACACCGAGTGGAACGGAACCCTCCCCTCCCTGCTGGCGAACAAGATTGATTCCATCCTGGTGGGCAGCAACGTCACCGTCACCGGCTATGATGGAGACTACGACCCGACCTACATCAAATTTGCCGGGCGTGGAGAAACGTATTACACCTCCGACCCCAACCTGGCGGATAACAAGTTCACCAGCAATCAAATTACCGCCATCCGCGTGATGGCCAAATCCAGCCTGCTCAACCCGGTGGTGGACCCCATCGGCCCGGTGATTAGCCGCTCCCCCACCAGCGTGGAATCGCTCATCTTGAGCGCAATGAGCGGCAATGAATATGAGAATGCCGATGGCGTCAACACCTTTACCGCCAGTCTCAGCGGCCCGGCTGGCTCAGTGGAACTGCCCGAGCAGAAGTATCCAGCCTGGTCGGTCGGCAACCTCGCTGCTGGAAGTTACACCTTCACGGTCCATGCCAAAAGCGGAACGCTCATCCAGCATGATGCCGAATCCTTTACGGTCACCAGCGCCAGCCTGCCCGCGGCTGCCAATCGCAGCCTGCCCTTCCTGGATTCAATGGAAGGCGGCACCAATGACTGGGCAGCCAGCGGATTGTGGAGTCAATTTAGCACGGAGCGCGAAGGCAGCAACACCACCGTCTGGGGGTACAGCACCGGAAGTGGTTATGCCAGCAGCACCATCCGCGGCGGCGATCTCACTTCTCCGCCCATCACCCTCCCCGCCAATGGCGCCTACCTGCGCTTTGATTACCTGTACCAGACGGAAAACCGCAATCCCTTCTGGGATCAACGCCGGGTTCAAATTTCCGTGGATGGCGGCGCTTTCACGGATATTCTCCAACTGAGCGATGATCCGATGAATTACTGGCTGCATTCCCCGGTCATCCCCCTGACGGGCAGCACCTACAGCGGGAAGACGATTCGCATCCGTTTCCATTTCAATACCATTGATGGGATAGCCAACGCCAACTTTGTTGGCTGGCTGGTGGATAATGTCAGTTTAAACACCACCGCCCCCGATCTGTCTTGCGCAGAGGCCACCCGCAACGATACCCCGGCCAGCGCCAGTGCAATTTCCATTGGCGGCAGCAAAAACGGCGTCATTTGCAGCGGCGGCGATCTGGATTTCTACGCCTTCACGGCCACGGCCGGCCAGCGGCTGATTGTGGAAGTTGAGGCAGCCGTCAATGGCTCCGCCCTGGATAGCGTGCTGCGGCTGGTGGATTCCGATCAGAAAAGTGTGCTGGTGGAAAACGATGACGCCTCCCCGGCGACTACGGATTCACACCTCACCTACACCGTTCAGCGCAATGGCACCTATTACCTGCGCGTCAGCGCCTGGGATCACCCCTCCGCTGGCAGCCCACAGCATACCTATACCTTGCGCCTCACCCAGGATGTGGATCAGCCCAGCATCGGCCTGGTCTTCCCCAATTCACAATATATTCCCGGCCCGGTTTTCCCGCTGGTTGCCAACCTGATTGATCCCAGCGGCAGCGGCGCAGCCCGGGTGGATGTCTACTATCACTCCACCGACTGGCTCAACAGCCCCTGGGAACTGGTGGGCAGCGATGATACCCCGCAGGATGGTTTCCTCATCCCGCTGGATCTTTCCAGCAAAGGCCCCGCCGGCGGCTCCCTCCTCGCCCAGGGCTTTGATGTATCCGGTCGCAGCGCGGTGGCCCTGGTCAGCGGGTTAACCTACGACACCACCCTCCCCAGCGCCTCCTTCACCCCCCTGCCCGTCAGCGGCTCCACCCGCTTCCCGGTGCAGTGGAGCGT
Source organism: uncultured Anaerolineaceae bacterium (assembly GCA_937907495.1). GTDB lineage: Bacteria > Chloroflexota > Anaerolineae > Anaerolineales > Anaerolineaceae > CALESS01. The sequence continues at coordinate 1,163 of CALESS010000342.1, read as the reverse complement.
CTCCGACACGTTGAGCGGCCTGGCCAGTTTTTCCATCCAGGTGCAGGTGGATGGCGGGGCCTGGGCGAACTGGCTGAGCGCACCCCCGCTCGATTTGCGCCAGGAATGGTTCAGCGGTCAACTCGGCCACACCTATGGCTTCCGCCTGCAGGCGCTGGATGTGGCGGGGAATCTCCGCGCCTACCCGGGCGGGGCGGAGATAGTCACCAGTGTTGCCAACTGCAGCGCGGATGCCTTTGAAGATGGCGATGACCTGACCGCCACTGCGCCCACCCTGGAGCTGGACGTGCTGCAAGCCCACAACTTCTGCCAGGCAGCGGACGTGGATTGGATGAAGATCGGGGTGCTGGACGATCATCCCCTGGTGCTGGCTGCCGAATCGGGGACGGGCATGGGCGATTATCAGCTCAGCCTGTTTGCGGCGGATGGGCAAACACCGCTCCTTGAGGTCAACTCCGCCGGTGGGGGAAGTTGGATCATTCTGCCCTTCACGCCCCCGGGCACGGGTGGCAATTTCTTCATTCGGGTTCGTCCGCTGGTGGCTGATCTGGCCGGGGATGCCAATGCCTACAACATCAAAGTATTCAAAGCCTACTACACCTACCTGCCGGCCATTGCCCGCTAAGCGCCCGCAGAAGAACGATTAAAATAAAAACCGGATGTCTGCCTTCTGGCAGGCATCCGGTCTGTTTATATTATTTAGCCCATATCCAAAAATTTTACATTCGCAAGTAATAAGATTACCTATCTCTGCAAGCGTTCCAATATCTCCCGCGGGTGGTCGTACCAGTAGTTTTGGTAGCCGAGGGAGGCCTGGGTGGCGTTGGGGTTGTGCATGGCGAGAACCACGCGCACATCCAGGCCATTATGCTGGAAAAGGCGGGGCTGGCGGGTAGCCGGGTCGAGGAAGAGTTCGTTATAACCATCCACTTTATATTCGTAGTCCGTGTTTTGCATCCCCTTGGGGTCAACAAACAGGATGGTGTACTGGTTCCAACGCTTGAGCCAGAAGATGAAATCCGGGTGGAATTCACGCATGCGGTTGGAGGAGCGATCGTAGTAGGGGATGACGATGCGGTCCAGGGATTCGTCGGTTTTGCTGAACATCCACCAATCAAAGCCGTGGAAGAGATTGTCCGATTCCTGCAGGTAGCTTTCCAACT
>CALESS010000341.1 GCA_937907495.1 uncultured Anaerolineaceae bacterium | reverse complement strand
TTTCATCCCGGCCTTCTGCCGGTCGGCAACCCAATCCAGCAGGCTGCGGTGCGGGGCGGCCAGGCGTTCCCCCTCCAAACGGAACAGGCCCTGCACCGCTTCCTCGAACTCTCCCCGTGAATAGTTGTTCCAGCCCAGCCAGGTTTGCAGATCGGCCAGCGGCAGGGCTTCGTAGGCCGCGGTTGCCAGCTCCAGCGCCGGGCGCACCAGGGCGGAATACACTTCGCGCCGGGGAAATTGACGTTCGAAAAATTGCTGATACATGCCGTTCAGACCCTGCGGAAATCTACCAGCCTGGTCCAATTGCATGTGCAGGCCTGGTAACTCCATCCGCAGAAGTTCAATATACAGAAAAATTCCCTCGCTCTTTTCCAGCAAGGTCTGAACCAGGCTGTCGGAAAGGGGCCGGCCGCGGTTGAACTCCGCCAAACCCTGCCGGATAAATGTCTGCAGGTCAGCCTGGTTATGCTCGCCATCTGCGGGCAGTTCGACCGGTTCCAGGCCCTGCAGCCAGCCCATCACGCCGGGGTGCGGCCGGCTGCTGACCAGGATGCGCAGCCAGGGCGGCAGGCGGCCGGCCTGCTGTGCCAGCAATTTTGCCACCCGGTTGCCAGCCTGCGGGTCATCCGCCTCGTCCAGCCCATCCAGAATGAAGAGCAGCGGCTGTTCACCGGGCGGTGGGGCAAATTCATCCCCGGCCAGCGGCTGGACCAGCAGGCGGTCAAAGAGACTGCCGGCATCATCCTTCTCCAGGTTCACCGCCTGGGTCAGCAGGTACTCACCGTAGCCTTCCACCAGGCGCTGGCTGAGGGCATAAGCCAGCGAGCCAACCAGGCGGGCCGGGTCGTTCTTCTCCAGCAGGCCATCGCGGCAGAAATGAACAGCAGCGGCCGCCTCCAACTGCCGGGCCAGCCAGGCGGCGAAGGCGGTCTTACCCACGCCCGGCTCGGCCGTCAGCCAGAAGATGGGCGGGGCGTGCGGGTCAGTCAGCCAGGCTTGCACTTTTTCTAACAGCCACTGGCGGCCGTAAAAATGCGGGGTGCGGTGGAGTTCTTCGGTGAAATCCAGCGGCTGCAGCCGGTTGAGCAGGCCGCTTTGCAGGCCTTCATATTCATTTTTGTTACTTTCAAGGTTTTCAAGCAGCCTAGCCACCTGGTGCTGGAAAACTTCCGGGTAATCTTCGGCGGGCAGGCACTGGCTCAAATCGCAATACTGGCGGCGGATGATCTCAATGGGAATTTTGACATGGGGCTCCACCCGCAGCGGGAAGACCGGCAGTTTGAGGTTCATGGCGTAAGTTAACTCGTCCAGGCAAAAACCGCCCGGCCGGACCGCCCGGTCTGTCAGCAGCAGCACAAAGCGCCCGGTTGCCAGGTCCTCAGCGGTCCATTGCAGGGCTTGCTCCAGTTTACGGGCCCAATCATCCCCGTGGTGGAGGACCGTATCCAGATAGACCTGGTGGCCGCCCAATTCAATGTCAGCTTTAAGGTGTTCGGCCAGAGCCAGCTGTTGGTGGTCATAACTGATGAAGATGCGCAGCGTCAATCGTCCCTCCGCCGGGGGCGAATACCCCCATTGGATTAATTATAGCGATATTTTCTGGTCGTGGGCACAGGGAATCCAGTGAAATTTTTGCATGTAAGGCCTGGGAAGTGCATCCGGCGGGTCAAACGGACAAGATAAATCTTGTCCTACAGAGGCAAACCGGGCTGGTTCGTGAACCAGCCCGGCAATTTTCTGCTTCTCCCCGAGGGGGATTTTTGAATGAGGGTCTATCTTTACCGCACCAGGAAATTCCAGGGGTTGACTTTGCCATAGGCATCGTTCATCAACTCAAAGTGCAGGTGCGGGCCGGTGGAGTTGCCGGTGCTGCCCAGCAGGCCAATGACTGAGCCCTGGTAAACGTAGCCATTACAGCCGATGTTGATGGCGCTCAGGTGGGCATACAGCGATTGCCAG
>CALESS010000340.1 GCA_937907495.1 uncultured Anaerolineaceae bacterium | reverse complement strand
CCCACACTGATTTTTGGGTGGACCCCGGCGAGGAGCTGTGCGGGGTGTTGATGGTGCAGTTTGCCTCCCCCAATCCGTTGCCGCTCGGGCTGGATTTCAAAGTATTGGCTGAACAAGCGATAGTGGATTAAGCCCATGTTGACTTCCCTCCCTTTCCTGCGCAAGCGTACCACCGGCCGCGTTTCGTCCTGGGATCGCCGCGGCCGCAACCGGGATTTTTGGCTCATCCCGCCCAAATCCAGTGTGGTGCTGGCCGACCTGCACGGTCCGGCCCAGATCACCCACATCTGGATGACCCAATATGATCACTATCGCGAGTGCCTGCTCAAGATCACCTACGATGATGCGCCTGTTCCCAGCCTGCTGGTGCCGCTGGGAGATTTCTTCTGCCTGGGCCATGGCATGGTGAATTCCTTTCAATCGGCGCTCTTTAGCGCCTCTTCCAGCTATTCGCACCAATTCAATAAACCCTGCGCGCTGAATGCCTATATCCCCATGCCCTTCGCCAGGCGGGCCTTGGTGGAACTGGTCAATGAAAGCGAGCGCGAGCAATTGCAATATTTTTATATTGATTATGAGTCGCTGGAAGAGATGCCTGCCGACGCCGGTTACTTCCATGCCGAGTTCCGGCGGGCCAATCCCTTTGGCGGCTGGGGGCCGGAGATTCAGCCCAATACCCCCCCGGCGGATGCTGCCAACCGCGAACGCCTGGCCTGGGACAGTAATTATGTCATCTTGCAGACCAAAGGCCGCGGCCATTACATTGGCTGCAACCTGTCGGTCACCAACTTCACCCAGGATTGGTGGGGGGAGGGGGATGACATGATCTGGGTGGACGGCTACAAATGGCCGCCCGACTTGCATGGCACGGGCAGCGAAGATTACTTGGGCCACGCGGGAGGTATGCAAGAGGACGCCGCCCTACGTAACGGCTCTTCCATTTTTGAGGGGCGGACGGTGCCTGCACCGGAACGGAGTTTGTGGCGCGGGGAGAGCGGCTATCAGACGGGGTACGTCTTCCACCTGGAAAATCCGGTTCACTTCGAGAAGGAGATCAAGGTCACCATTGAACATGGGCACGCCAACCACCTGGCGAACGAGATGAGCAGCGTGGCCTACTGGTATGCGCAGCAGCCAACCGAGGTTGCGCCGGTTCCCCCGCTGGAGCAGCGGCTGCCCGTTTTACGGAACAATGCCGGGGAATGGTTGAAAGACCCCCGGCACCAGACCCCGCCAAAGCCCGTCCACTTGACGGAAGAAATGCAAACCCTTAAAGCCAAAGCAGCAGGGAAATAAGATGGAATTTGCCTTTGCAGACCTGCCCCTTTTGGATGCCCATGTTCATTTCGTCCATCCGGAATGCCTGGAAGAAATGCTCGCCCTGCTGGCGGAAGTAAACACCCGCCGCGTCCATCTCGTGTGTGTCCCCAACCCGGATGCCACCACCCACAACCCGGCTGCGCTATTTTTCAAACAGAAATTTCCGGATACCACCTATATTTCTGGCGCGCTGGATTACACCATCCTGGCAGATCCGGGGCGGGCTTCCGATCTGCTGGGGGCGCAAATTGCCGGCCTTAAAGCCGCCGGATTTGATGGGCTTAAGTTAATCGAAGGTAAGCCGCAGGTGCGCAAGTTGTTACCCTATGCGTTGGATGGCTGGCTGTACGAAAAAATGTGGCTGGCCCTGGAGCAGGAAGAATTCCCGGTCGTATTCCATGTCACGGACCCCCCTGAATTTTGGGATGCCCGGCGCTGCCCGGCCTGGGCAAGGGAACGCGGTTGGGATTACTCGGATGGCACGTATCCAGCAAGAGAAGATTTGTACACAGAAGTGGAAAACATCTTGCAGCACCATCCGCGCCTCAAGCTCATCCTGGCGCACTTTTACTTTCTCTCGGCGGATTTGGAACGAGCAGCCCGCTTCCTGGACGCCCATCCCGGAGTTTGTTTTGACCTGGCGCCCCACCTGGATATGTACCAGGATTTCAGCCGTAATCCGCAGGGGGCGAAGGCTTTTTTCCTCCGCTACCAGGATCGCATCCTGTATGGCACTGATATAGATACGCGGGCCATGCAGAACGGCGCTGGCAGTTTCATGCGCTACATCCCCTGGTTGATTCGCTCCACGCTGGAAAACACCGTTGATTTCACCACCCGGGAAGGCAGCACCTATCACGGCCTGGCTTTGCCATTGGAGGTACTTGAAAAAATCTACCATGCCAATTTTGAACGCATCTATGGCCCGCAACCCGCCCGTTTACCTTACACACCTTCTGCGGGCAGGTAACCCGGCATCCATTGCTAAACGGCTTTTGCAGGTTATCCAAATTGATCTGGAGTGAGGAAAAGGAAAAACCATGAAAAGAAAAGAGAAACAACCCTTATTGAAGCAGTCGCACCTCCCGCTCATTCTACTCGGCGCGGTGATGGCGCTGTTCGGGCTGGCTAGCGCCCTGGTGTGGAGTATTTCATCCAGCCAGGCGATGCGCGGCCTGATCACAGCCGGCCAGCTTCGCACTCGCATCGCCGCTTTTGAATCCACGGGCGGCCTGATCACCGGGATCGCATTTTTTGTTCTCTTCCTCTGGTGCATTGTACTTTCCCGGCATGGGGCGCGGGCAGCCTTCATCGTTGGAATATTCGCCTCTTTTGCACCCATTCTCACCGCCCGGGCAGAGCCGCTGCTCTTCGATACCCTTCACCTGCAGCTTCCCGCCGGGAGTGTGGTGGCCGGCGCACTCGCCACCCTTGTTTTTGCCCTCCCGATGACGATCTTTTTCATCATCCTGGCCAGCAGTCCGCGCGTTCCCCGCAATTGCCGTTGGGTATCGCTCGCTGCCATATTGATCGTACTGGGCACGGCTTTCTTCCCCATCCTGGTAACCGTCTTTGCCTTCCTCATCAAACCCGGTGACCCCGCTGTGGGAAGAATGATGGAAGTCGGTTCCCAGGTGATCAAGCTGCGCTATATTCTGCCCGGGATTTGCCTGTTGCTGCTGGCTTTTTTCAGCCAGCGTTTCCAGGCCCGCCGGGTAACAGGTGAAGCCTCGCAAACTTCAACAACCCAAGGAGTGACCCAATGAAAGCCGTTTCTGGTAAAACCTCATTGCATTTGATCCTCATCTCGGTCATACTCGCCAGCCTGTTGCTGGGGGCTTGCGCCAAAGCCACCGAGGAACCTGCCTCCAGTGAAACCACCCCCGGCGGAAACTCGTTCAGCGGGTTAAAGCTGGTGGCTCCCGCCCCTTATGATCCACCGATTGAGATGCATTCCGTCATCAATGTGGATGCCACGGTGAAGTTCCTCGATGGAACCGATATCCAGAACAACGTCTGGACCCGCGCCTACGCTGAACTGCTGGGAATCCGGCTATCGTATGACTGGGTGGTGGACAGCTCCATGTACAATCAAAAGCTGAGTCTGTCGGTCAATTCGGGGGATATCCCGGATATGTTCCGCGTCACGGCAGATCAATTTCTTCTCTACCAGGAAGCCGGTTTGCTCGCCGATCTCACCGCTGCCTACGAAAATGAGGCTTCCCCGCAGACCCGGGATATCATGACCCAGGACCCCATCGCTCTCAAATCGGCCATGGTGGATGGCAAACTGTACGGCCTGCCGCTGACCGATGCCTCCGTGGCTTATGCTTCTGTGCTTTGGGTGCGCCAGGATTGGCTGGATCAGCTCGGCCTACCCGCTCCGGTCAGTATGGCAGATTTTCAAGAGATATCCCGCCGTTTCATGCAGGATGACCCGGATGGGAACGGGGTTGCAGATACCATCGGCCTGTGCGTGAGTAAATCCATCTGGAACTCGTCTTACAACTTGCAGGGGTACTTCAATGGCTACCACGCCTATCCCACTGCCTGGTTCGAGCGGGATGGAACGGTTGTGTACGGATCCGTTCAGCCGGAAATGCGGGATGCGTTACTCGCCTTGCAGAAGATGTATGCCAGCGGTGAATTGGACCAGGAATTCGGCGTCAAGGATGTGAATGCGGTTAATGAAACCGTCGCCCAGGGTAAATGTGGGATGGAATTCGGCGTCTGGTGGAATCCCTATCATCCCTTGAGCTTGAGCCAGCAAAACAACCCTACCGCCTTCTGGTCCGCCTTCCCCATCCCCTCCATTGACGCCACCCCGGCCAAGAGCCAGTACAACAGCGCCATCGGCTCGTACCTGGTCATTCGCAACGGTTATGAGCATCCCGAAGCCCTGATCCGCATGGCGAATTTCTGGACGGATAACCTGGTTGGTTCCCAGGATGAGGCCGTTCGCAACACTTTACTGGGCGATCTGGATGCCCCGGACGTGGTTCTGTATAAGTACACCCCGATCCAGCTTTGGGAGCCGAATGCCCCGATCAAGGCGGGCAATGCGCTGCGCGAAGCCCTTGCCAAACATGATCCTTCCGGCCTGGATTTGGAAGCCCAGTGGCGTTACCGCATCATCCAGGCTTATTTTGAACAGGGTGTGCTGGAAGCCTGGGTGGAGGTTGCCACCAATGGTCCCAATGGCGCCAGCGCCATCCTTCAGCAGATTCTGGATGATCGAGGCTTGATGAACCGCTTCTACGGGCCGCCCACCCCCACCATGGCGACCAAATTTCCCGCCCTGCAATCCATGGAGTCGGAAATGATTATCAAGGTTATCATGGGCGATCCCATCAGCAAGTTCGATGAATTTGTGGAAGATTGGTACAGGCTGGGTGGCACGGAGATCACCGCCGAGGTCAACCAGTGGGCTGTGAATAATCCCTAGGCAACTCCCGGCGAAAGCTACGGAATCGGGATTGGTGACGACCCTGCCGCCGGAGCGCAAGGTATGTTCCGGCGGCAGGTAAAAATCTATCCCGCAGCTCAAGGAAGTGAATTTTCTGGCGGAAAGCGCTCTCCTCACACGCCGCAGCCAGAAAATTCACCCAACAATGGATGGGGAATGGTTTTGATTTTCTCCCCGCCAGAAGGAGTCCTTCATGCAGGCTCGCAGAAATTTCAGGCAAAACATCCCTCTCTACCTCATGCTGGCCCCGGCGGTGGTCCTGGTGTTGATCTACTCTTACACCCCCATGGTTGGGATCGTGATGGCATTTCAGCGCGTCTTACCGGGCAAGGGAATTTTCGGCTCTCCATGGGTGGGCTGGGATAACTTCATATTTGTCCTGCAAATGCCCACCTTCTTCCAGGTGCTCTGGAATACGCTATTTATCGCCGGGTTGAAAACCATCGCAGGCATCCTGGTTCCGGTAACCGTGGCCCTCATGCTCAACAACGTCACCGGACATGCCTTCAAGCGCACCGTGCAGACCATCATTTATTTGCCCCACTTTTTATCCTGGGTCATCCTGGCTGGCATATTCATTGATATCCTTTCCCCTTCGGATGGGGTGGTCAATCAGATGTTGGGCTGGGTTGGCATTCAGCCCATCTTCTTCCTCGGTAATGACAAAGTTTTCCCCTGGACGATGGTGGCGACCGATGTCTGGAAATCTTTTGGGTTTGGCACCATCGTCTACCTCTCCGCGTTGACGGATATTGACCCGGCGCTTTACGAAGCCGCCGTGGTGGATGGCGCCAGCCGCTGGAAACAAACCCTTTACATCACGCTGCCCGGAATTGCCGGCACCATCATCATGCTTACCACTCTTTCGCTCGGGAATATCCTCAATGCGGGCTTTGACCAGATCTTTAACCTCTACAGTCCGCTGGTTTACCGCACCGGGGATATTATTGATACCCTGGTTTACCGCACCGGTATTCTTAATAATCAGTATGGCATAGCTACGGCAGTCGGGCTTTTCAAATCGGTGGTTTCCCTGATCCTGATCGGAACTGCCTACAAATTGGCTGCCAAATTTGCGGATTACCGCATCTTCTAGCGAGGGAGCTTCTCCATGAACCAGAAAATCGTCCGGCTTCCGTTTTTGCAGAACATCCTTAACCTGGCAATTTTAGGGATCATCGCCCTGGTGTGCGCATTTCCGATCCTGCACACCCTGGCACTCTCGTTATCCTCCGCCGGTGCGGCAGCCAGTGGGAGGGTCACCATCTGGCCGGTGGAATTCACAACCCAATCCTACCGGTTCGTGCTGGAGAACCCGGCTTTTATGAAGTCTTTTGGAATTTCTCTTCAGCGAGTGCTGGTGGGGGTGCCCGTCAACATGATTCTCACCATCCTGGTGGCGTATCCACTCTCCCGCCCCATCCAAAAATTCCGCCAGCGAGATTTTTTCGCCTGGTTTTTCCTGATCACGGTCCTCTTCTCCGGCGGATTGATCCCTTTCTACATGGTGGTGCGCCAGACCGGCCTGATTGACAGCTTCTGGGCACTCATTATTCCCGGCGCAGTGCCGGTATTCAACGTCATCCTGCTCGTCAATACCTTCAGGAATATTCCTCGTGAATTGGAGGAAGCCGCCGCCATGGATGGGGCCGGTCATTGGACAATTCTTTTCAAGGTACTGATCCCCATGTCCATTCCCATCCTGGCAACCCTGACCTTGTTCGTGGCCGTTTCCCACTGGAACTCCTGGTTTGATGGTCTCATCCTGATGAATTCCCCGGAAAAATACCCTCTCCAGAGCTACCTGCAGACGGTCATCATCAACCCGGACCCGCGCTTCATGAGCGAACGCGACCTGGCGCTCTTGCGCATGATCAGTAACCGCACCACCCGCGCAGCCCAAATTTTCATCGCCATGATCCCCATTATGGTTATCTATCCCTTCCTGCAGCGCTTCTTTGTCACCGGCATCAAGCTTGGTTCCGTGAAAGGCTAAAAGAGAACGCTTATGCCAGGTCAACGTACATTTCGCGGCTTAAACCTGCTTCAAATCGCCCTGCCATTGGGCGGCATTGGGGCCGGCTGTATCTGCCTGAATGGCTATGGCGGTCTGCAAGATTTCTCCATCCGCCATGCTCCTGCCACCTCTGCCGAACCTGATCGCCACCAGCCGCAGGATGCCGGTTTTGCCATCCTGCATTTGCCTGCCGGCAACCAGACCCGCCTGATGGAAGGCCCCTTCCCGCCGGAGAAAATCTACAACCTGGGTCTAAAATCCCAGGGCTACAACGGCGGCGGGTTTGAGGGTCTGCCGCGCTTCGGCCGCTGTTCCTTCCGCGGCGAGTATCCGTTTGGGCGGGTGGAACTCTCCGACCCAGACCTGCCCTTGCGCGTCAAAATCACCGGATTCAATCCCTTCATCCCGCTGGATGACCTCAACTCGGGCATTCCCTGCGCCATCCTCGAATATACGCTTCACAACCCGACCGGTCAGACGGTGGCTTACGAGTTTTCGTACCACCTCTCGCACCTGGCACAAAAAGCCGCCGAGAATTGTGCCCGCAGTGAACCGCTGCCCGGACTGGGCGTGCATTTCTGGAATGAAGTCCCGCCGCGTTCCTCGGCATTTGGCAGTGCGGCATTGGGAGTACTGGGCGGTGAACCACAGGTTAAGGCGAGTTGGTTGAGCGGAGGGTGGTTCGATGCCATTTCTGCTCTCTGGCGGGAGGTCTCGACGGGCAGCTTCCAGGCAGCGGGCGGGCTGAAAGCGGGTGCCAGGCCCTCCCGGCAGGGCGGTTCCATCCTGGTGAAGGGTGAACTGCCCGCCGGGTCAAGCATCACCCTGCCGGTGGTGATAAGCTGGTATTTCCCCAACATCAGCCCGGCTGCCGCCGCCGGAGGCGGGCCGTCCCAAATGGTGGATGAGCTTCAACCCGCCTGGCAGCCATTTTACGCAACCCGCTGGAAGGATGCGCGGGATGTTTTACTCTACATCCGGGAGCATTATGCGGAATTACGCCGCCAGACCCAATCTTTCCATGATGCGCTCTTCTCCTCCAGCCTGCCGGCGGTCGTTTTGGATGCGGTCTCTGCCAACCTGGCGATTTTAAAATCCCCCACCGTGCTGCGCCATGCGGATGGCGACCTGTGGGGCTGGGAGGGCTGCTTTTGCGATCGAGGCTGCTGTCCCGGAAGCTGCACGCACGTCTGGAATTATGCTCAATCCATCCCGCATCTCTTCCCGGCCCTCGAACGCACCCTGCGCCGGCGGGAATTGGAAGAATCCATGAACGAGCAGGGGCATATCAACTTTCGGGCTGCGCCGCCCGGCCTGCCCACCCCGCACGACTTCCATGCCGCGGCAGATGGTCAACTGGGCGGAATCATGAAAGTGTACCGCGAGTGGCAGATCAGCGGAGACCGGGACTGGCTGGCTGCCATGTATCCGCTCGCAAAACGCAGCCTGGATTTCTGCATCCAGCTTTGGGACCCGCGCCAGTGCGGGCTGGTGGAAGAGCCGCACCACAACACCTATGATATTGAGTTCTGGGGAGCGGATGGCTTGTGTTCCAGCTTCTATCTGGGGGCGCTGGCGGCTATGGCCGCCCTGGCCGGCGAGATGGGTGAGCTGCAGGCTGCCGCATTCTATGCCGGGTTGGCAGAAACCGGGACGCAGGCGATCGAGCAGCGCCTGTTCAACGGTGAATATTACCAGCAGCAAATCATGACCCGGGGGTTGCGGGATTCCAGCTTTCAGCAAACCCTGGCCGGGCTGGCGGGGGATGATAGCGAAGAATCCCGCCTGTTGCAACGCGAGGGTCCCAAATACCAGGTAGGCTCCGGATGCCTCTCCGATGGGGTGTTTGGCGCCTGGCTGGCGCGCCTGTGCGGGCTGGAAAGCCCGCAAAACAGAGAGTCCATCCGCAGCCACCTGCGGGCAGTTCACCGGCACAACTATAAGCCCAGCCTGTGGCTGCATGCCAACCCGCAGCGTCCCGGCTATGCCCTGGGGGATGAACCCGGCTTGCTGCTTTGCAGCTGGCCGCGCGGCGGAAAACCCACCCTGCCCTTTGTCTATTCGGATGAGGTCTGGGCGGGTATTGAGTACCAGGTGGCCTCTCATCTCATCGCCGAAGGTATGCTTGCCGAGGGGTTGGAGTTGGTGAGCGCGGTGCGGGCGCGCTATAATGGCCGGGTGCGCAACCCTTGGAACGAATACGAGTGCGGAAATTATTACGCCCGCAGCATGTCCAGTTATGCTTTGTTAATTGCGCTCTCGGGCTTTCATTATTCAGCTCCCGCCCGCCGCATGAGCCTGGCACCGCAGGTGGATGCCCTGCCCTTTACCTGCTTTTTCTCAACGGCCTCGGGCTGGGGAACCTTCACCTTGCACCCGGAGCGATTTGAACTCTGGCTGCGGGCCGGGGAGTTGCAGGTGGATGAACTTCAAATCACCCACGGCGGTCAATCTGTGCTGTTCCGTCCCGGTCTGACGGCCCGGGCAGGTGAAAAACTCATCATTCCTTTGCAAGGAGAAAAATTATGAATCCGACTGCTTATCTCGTTGCCAGCGGAGACTTGCGGCTCTCCGCCAACCAGATCTGCTGGCCCGCCCAGGAAGCCATGGAAGCCCGCATCGTGGCGGCCTTTGCCAGTGAAGGGGTTACCATTCAACGCGGCCACCCGTATGACCCGCTGGAAAAGCATGGCTTCATCTCATCCCAGCGCATGGGCATGGATGTGTTCCAGTCTATCCCGCTTGATGCGCCGGTCATCGTGGCGGAGGCCGTCTGGCAATACAGCTACCATGTGCTGGCCGGTCTGCGGGATCACCGC
>CALESS010000339.1 GCA_937907495.1 uncultured Anaerolineaceae bacterium | reverse complement strand
CTCATATCAAGAACCTGCGGGCAAAGTTGGAACGCGACCCCCGGCAGCCCCGGTATATTGAGACCGTATTTGGGGTCGGTTACCGCTTTCGGAAGGAATAAGTCCGGCTGGAAGCGGTGCAGATTGGAGTGAAAATGAGATTGCGCCTGATTTTATCGTTCTTTGTGATCGTCCTGGTCGCCATCCTCAGCACGGTTATTGTGGTGCGCATCAATACACCCCAGCAGGTACAGAACTTCATGCTGCGCGGCGGGATGCAAGGCTTGAACGCAGTCGTGGATAAATTGGAAGCCTATTACCAGGCGAATGGGAGCTGGCAGGGAGTGGAGAGTATCCTGGAGACCAGTGGTGCAGGAATGATGGGCGCCGGTCACGGCAGTGGGACGATGCGAGGGCAGCAACTCATCCTGGCAGATGCCAATGGAAATGTAATTGTTGATTCAGGAGGAAAGCGTGCCGGAACGCGCCTGACAAATAGCGAAAAAGCAAAATCCATTGTAATGAAAAAGGGCATTTTTACGGCAGGTTACCTGCTGGTGAATGGTGGTCTGCAAGTGGCCATAGGGGAGCAGCAACCTTTGATCACGCGCTTGAACAATGCAGCCTTGCAGGCCGGGTTAATCGCCCTGCTGATTGCCCTCGTGCTGGCGATCATTCTTGCAGAAGGAATATTGAAACCGGTGCGCCAGTTGACCCGGGCGGCGGAGCGAGTGGCGGAGGGGGATTGGTCGCAAAAGGTGGTGGTGGAAGGCCGGGATGAGATGGCGGTTCTGGCCAATTCTTTCAATACTATGGTAGGCTCATTGAGGCGCTCGGAGGAGCGACGCAGGAGCATGACTGCGGATATCGCCCACGAGTTGCGCACTCCGCTGGCGGTGCAACGGGCCCACCTGGAAGCCTTGCAGGATGGAATTTACCCATTAAGCACGGAGAACCTGCAGCCGGTGCTGGACCAAAATGGGATGCTGGTACGCCTGGTGGATGATCTGCGCACCCTTGCCCTGGCGGAATCCGGCGAATTGCCGTTGGAGATGCAGACGATGGATGGTCGTGATTTCTTGATGGGGATGCAGGAACGGTTTCGATCTGCGGCGGATGAACGGAAAGTTCGCATCCTGGTGCCAGATCAGGCGGGTTGCCCGACCTTCCAGGCAGATCCCGACCGCCTGGCGCAAATATTCACCAATTTATTGGGCAATGCGCTGCGCTATACTCCGCTGGGAGGCGAGATCACGCTGGGGATGGAATGCCGGGATGACGAAATCCAAATGACCGTAAGCGATACAGGCCCGGGAATTTCCACCGAGGCACTGCCTAATATCTTCGAGCGTTTGTACCGGGGCGACAAATCCCGCTCGCGCAACGAAGGGGGAAGCGGACTGGGACTGGCGATTGCCCGCCAGTTGGCTGCGGCGCACGGGGGACGTTTGACGGCGGAAAACCTGGCACAGGGAGGGGCGCGTTTTACCCTCATCCTGCCGCGGACAGGTGGGATGTGATATAATAGAACACTTGACCTGATAATAGAAGGAAGGTGCTCATGGATTTCCGTTTACACGCTCCTTATAAACCGACCGGGGATCAACCGGATGCCATTCAGCAATTGGTAAGCGGGGTGCAAAAAGGTTATCGTCACCAGGTACTGCTGGGGGCGACAGGAACCGGTAAAACTTTTACCATTGCCAACCTGATTCAACAAGTTCAGAAACCGGCGCTGATCATGGCGCACAACAAAACGTTGGCCGCCCAGTTGTATGCCGAGTTCAAGGAATTCTTCCCTGAAAACGCAGTTGAATATTTTGTATCTTACTATGACTACTATCAGCCAGAGGCGTATGTGCCGCGGCAGGATTTATACATTGAAAAGGAAACCGATATCAATGAGGAGATCGAGCGGCTGCGGTTGGCGGCAACCACTTCGCTCATGTCCCGGCGGGATGTAATCATCGTGGCTTCGGTTTCGTGCATTTATGGCCTGGGAAACCCGGATGAGTACGGTCGGGTTGTGATCCGGCTGGAGAAGGGCGGCATCTACCGGCGCAATGCATTGCTGCGCCAACTGGTGGAGAGCCAGTATCAACGAAATGACATGGAGTTGAAACCAGGAACGTTCCGGGTGAGAGGCGATACCCTGGAAATTTTCCCGGCTTATGAAGAGAAGAAATGCATCCGTATAACCTTTTTTGGAGATGAGGTGGAACGGCTGTTGGTTTATCAGCCGGTGACCGGGGAAGTGCTGGATACCCCCGACCAGGTGGAGATTTACCCTGCAAAACATTACATCGCCAAAGAGGATACCCTCAAGCAATCCATCGAGGCCATTGAGGCGGAATTGGAAGCCCGGCTAAAAGTTTTCAACCAGGAAGGGCGCTTGCTGGAAGCCCAGCGCCTGGAGCAGCGTACTCTTTATGACCTGGAAATGCTGCGGGAAGTCGGGTATTGCTCCGGGATTGAGAACTACTCCCGCCAGTTGGACCAGCGCCCGCCCGGTTCGCCGCCCTGGACGCTGCTGGATTACCTGCCCAGTGATTACTTATTGATTCTGGATGAATCACACATGACCGTGCCACAAATCCGCGGCATGTATAACGGCGATCAAGCCCGCAAGCAGGTATTGGTGGATTATGGTTTCCGGCTGCCATCCGCCATGGATAACCGTCCCTTGAAGTTTGATGAATTTGAACAACATATGGGCTATACTGTTTACACCACGGCCACCCCCGGTCCGTATGAAATGGGGCGGGCAGACCAGGTGGTGGAGCAGATCATTCGGCCCACCGGGTTGTTGGACCCGCAGGTTGAAATTCGACCTACCAAGGGCCAGGTGGATGACCTGGTGGGTGAAATTCGCCAGCGAACGGAACGGGGCGAGCGGGTGCTGGTGACCACCCTGACGAAACGGATGGCGGAAGACCTGGCCGAGTATTTCATGGAACTGGGGATGAAGGTACATTACCTGCACAGTGAAGTGGATACACTGGAGCGGGTTGGAATTCTACGCGACCTGCGAATGGGGGTGTTCGATGTGATTGTGGGAATCAACCTGCTGCGGGAAGGGTTGGATTTGCCGGAGGTCTCGCTGGTGGCGATTCTGGATGCCGATAAGGAAGGTTTCCTGCGCTCCACGACTGCCCTGATCCAGACCATCGGGCGGGCGGCCCGGCACATCCGCGGACGGGTGTTGATGTACGCCGACCGGATGACGGATTCTATGCGCAATGCGGTGGAGGAAACCAACCGCCGCCGGGCGAAACAGGATCGTTACAATCAGGAGCATGGCATTGAGCCGGTGGGGATCATTAAGGCGATTCATGACATCACCGAGCGGTTGAGCGCACCTGCCGTGGCGGAGGCCCGGGGAGAATACCAGGCCGGACCGCGCATTCCCAAGGATGAGATAAAACGTCTGCTTGCGGAAATGGAAAACCAGATGAAGATCGCAGCCAAGAACCTGGAATTTGAACGGGCGGCGGCCTTGCGAGATCAAATCTATGAACTGCGGGGGCTTCTGGCAGACCAATCCAACCTGCCGCCGTGGCAGAAGGCAAAGATGCTCTCCGGGGAAATTGATTAATCGGGGAGTGCGGTTGGTTCGGCGGTAGGGTATTTGAAGGAGTGTCTGCAATTTGCACAGATGATGCAGAGACCATACTGCCTGGCAGCTGCGGTAAAACAACGGGAAAAACTGGTGTAAAACTCAACCATTGCATTCTACCGGAAGTGTGGTAAACTCTTGCTTCGGTCTGCGTGGCAGACTGCATGTTCCAGGGATTGTTTTGAAAGTTCCAAATAATGCCCGACGGAGACAAGTCGGGCTTTTTGTTGCCAGCTGACGGATCATCCGCAAGGAGGTTCCGGTTGAAAAAGCCGGCAAACGGGAAATGGGACCATCAAAACACCCTCCTTATGATAGATGGAGTTTTGATGAGCGTCGAATTTTCCGAGATGAACCTGCACCCGATGCTGGTGCAGGCAGTAGCCGAACTTGGCTATACTTCCCCCATGCCGATTCAATCGGAGTTAATTCCAGTCATGTTGACCGGTCAGGATGTAATTGGCCAGGCACAGACGGGCACAGGTAAAACGGCGGCCTTTGCGTTGCCGATCTTAAACAACATTGTTCCCCACCAGGGCAATATTCAAGCCCTGATTTTAACCCCCACCCGCGAGCTGGCCTTGCAAGTGGCGGAGGCAATCTCCGGGCTTGGAAAAGAAATGAAAATCCGGGTGCTGGCGGTTTATGGCGGCGCGCCTTATGGCCCGCAGATCAATGGTCTGCGGCGGGGTGTAGAAATTGTCGTCGGGACGCCGGGGCGCATCATGGACCTGATGGACCGCGGGGTGCTGGATATTTCCCAATTGCGAACTGTGGTACTGGATGAAGCCGATGAGATGTTGAGCATGGGCTTTGTGGAGGATATTGAATCCATCCTGGCGAAGACACCGGAAGAACGGCAAACCGCCCTTTTTTCCGCGACCATGTCGCATGAAATTCGCCGCCTGGCGGAAAAATACCTGCGCTCGCCGCAGCAAATCACCATAAAACGCAAGCAAGTGACCGTTGAGACGATCGAGCAGCGCTATTACCTGGTGAATAATGACGATAAACTTCCCGCCCTGACTCGTTTGTTTGAGATGGAAGAAATCACCAGCGCCCTGATTTTTGCCCGAACCCGCACCAGCACAGCCGATCTGGCAGCCGCGCTGACCGTGCGCGGTTACCCGGCGGAAGTGTTGAATGGCGATTTGAGCCAGGATGCTCGCGAGAGCACCCTTAACCGTTTTCGCCAGAACCAGATCAAAGTGTTGGTTGCCACAGATGTAGCCGCACGCGGTCTGGATATTGAGGGCATCTCCCATGTGTTCAATTTTGACCTGCCGGATGACGCTGAATTATACGTTCATCGCATTGGCCGCACCGGGCGCGCCGGGGCGAAGGGGATTGCCATTACCCTGGCGACTCCATTTGAATGGCGCCGGATAAGCCAGATTGAATCGTTTACCCGTTCAAAAATCACCCGGGCGGAATTGCCCACGGATGAGGATATTCGAAAAGGCCGGGAAGAGCGCCTGCTGGGCCAGATGAATGTGTGGTTGAACCGCAACCGTTTCAAGCGGGAACGTGAGATGGTAGCCCAGTTGGTGGAACAGGGTTATGATCCACTGGATATTGCGGCTGCTGCGCTGAAGATGGCGCGGGCGGAGGAAAAACAACGTCCCATTGCCCCCGTGCGAGCGGTGGCAGAACCCCAACAACCGGTTTACAACACCCGCCGGCCCCGCTTCCAGAGTGAGCGCGGGAACTTCACCCGCTCCGCTGCCGGATCTCACGAGCCGGGTATGGTGCGCATCAGCCTGAACCTGGGCAAAGCCCAGGGCTTGCGGGTGAATGATGTGGTCGGTGTGATTGCCTACCATGCGTCCATCCCAGGCCATATGATCGGGAAAATCCTGATCCATGAGGACCGGGCGCTGGTGGATGTTCCCGAACAGTTTGCAATGCAAGTGCTTTCCAAGAGCGGGGAAATCCAATTCCACCGCCAGGCAGTGGAATTGCAGCGGGTCTAACCTGCAGGCAGGATCTTAAAAATATAAAACGGCAGGAGTAAAAACCCTGCCGTTTTTGCTTTGTTATCAGGCGCAGGTTACAAAGCCCAGGCCAGTAGAAAACCAAGAATGGTGAGAATGAGGCCCAGGTGCAGAAAGAAGTTCGTATCGGATAGCCAGCCGACACCGATGATCACCAGGATGAAGTTGAGTATGATGAGACCTCCACCGAGGAGCGGGAACAAGCCCTTACGATCGGCGAGGAATTCCGAGGCACGGTCCAAAAAGTGGGAAAGCCAATTCATCTTGTTATTCCTTCAGCGGGTCATCCGTGGGTGGTGCGCCGGGGCAGAAGAAAGGTTGAAAAGCTGTCATCAGGCGCCCGGGGATCTGGCCTTCGATGGTCACGCCGCCGCGCTTATGCTCGATGTGCTGAACCTGGCCTTGCTCATGGAAGAGGGAAATTAATTGGCCCTGTTGATAGCTCAACCGGACACAGACCGGGATGTATTTTTCGAAAAGCTCATTCTCGATCTCACGCAGCAAGTCCGGTATGCCGAGGCCGGTCAGGGAAGAAATGGCAACAGAATTGGCAAATTCACTGGCAACCTGGCGTGCAAAATCCGGGTCCGGGAAGAGATCAATCTTGTTAAGTACCGTAATGACCGGAATTTGACCGGCTTCGATTTCTTTCAGGGTCTGGTTGACAGACTGCCACTGGGCCATGGCGTTGGGGTGGGTGATATCCACCACATGCAAGAGCAGGTCGGCTTCAGAGATCTCCTCCAGGGTGGCGCGGAAGGCAGCCACCAGGGTCGTGGGAAGTTTTTGAATGAAACCAACCGTATCGGTGAATAAGGCGGTATGCCCGCCAGGCAATTCCACGCGGCGGGTGGTGGGGTCAAGGGTGGCGAAGAGCTGATTGGCGACGTAGACATCGGCGTGGGCGAGACGGTTGAGGAGGGTGGATTTCCCAGCATTCGTATAGCCGACAAGTGAAATGGTGGGAATCTGTGAGCGTTTGCGCTGGGAACGGTAGCGCTCGCGGTGGGCGCGGACTTTCTCCAGCTCGGCTTTCAACTTGGTAATGCGGGAGCGGATTTCCCGGCGATCCACTTCCAACTGGGTTTCACCGGGGCCGCGCAACCCGACTCCGCCTACGGCCCCCGAACGGCCGGATGCGCCACCGGACTGGCGGGCAAGGTGCGTCCAGGCACGGGTGAGGCGGGGGAGGCGGTATTCGTTAAGCGCCAATTCCACCTGCAGGGCGCCTTCGCGGGTTTGGGCGTGCTGGGCAAAAATATCGAGAATGAGGGTGGTACGGTCAATTACGCGCACAGTCGGGCCAAACCGTTTTTCCAACTCCCGTTGGTGGCGCGGACTTAATTCGGAATCGAATATAACGACATCCGCCAGGGATTCTTCCACCAGGGCTTTTACTTCATCCACCTTACCGCTGCCGATGAAGGTCTCGGAATGGGGGGAATCCAGTTTTTGTGAGGTTTCTCCCACCACCCGCAACCCAGCCGTATCGGCCAGGAGGGCGAGTTCCGCCATCGAATCTTCGAGGGCTAACAGGGAGGGCTGGTTGCGGATATCCACCCCGACCAAAAATGCCCGTTCTGCAGGGCGGCGGGTCGGTTCGGGTGTTCGTGACATTTATACCTGCTCTTTCATCCAGTGGACAATGCGCTCGATCGCCTCTTCAATGCGGCCGGTGGCAGTGCCCAGCGAGATTCGCAAATAACCTTCTCCATGTTTTCCATACACAAGGCCGGGGGTGGTGCTGACTCCCTTTTCGGTCAACAACCGGGAGCAAAATTCCATGCTATCGCTATAACCCGCCGGGAGTTTGGCCCAGACATAAATCGCGGCCGGGGGAATATCCACACCAAAACCCGCTTTGCGTAAACCTTCAACCACAATATCCCGGCGGCGTTGATAGATCAAATTGCGTTCCATCAACCAGCCCTGGTCGCCGGTGAGGGCGGCGATGCCGGCCTCCAGGATGGGGGCAAAGGTGGAGGTGTCCACCTGGCTCTTGAAGGTGTGGAGGAAGGAGACAATCTTAGGGTTACCGACCACCATGCCGAGGCGCCAGCCAGCCATGTTGTAGGCCTTGGAGAGGGAGTTGAACTCGACTGCAACCTCCTTGGCGCCGGGCACCTGCATGATGCTGGGGGCTTCATAGCCATCATATGTAACATCCACATAGGGCGCGTCATGAGCAACCACCACCCGGTATTTGCGGCCAAATTCCACGGCCCGGGCGAGAAATTCCAGCGGAGCGATTGCCCCGGTGGGGTTATTGGGATAGTTAAGCCACAAAATCTTAGCGTTGTTGGCCACATCTTCCGGAATGGCATCCAGGTCGGGCAGATAGTTGTTTTCTTCCAGCAGGGCCAGGTGATAAATATGTCCGCCGGTGATCCTGCCGCTGGCAGAATAGACTGGATAACCCGGGTCGGGCACAAGGGAGGTATCTCCCGGATTGATCAGCACTTCGCTCAGGTTGAATAAACCTTCCTTCGATCCAACCAGGGTGAGGGTTTCCTTCGTGGGATCCAGTTCGACCCCGAAGCGGTTATGGTAATAAGTGGCAATCGCCTTGCGGGCAGCCGGGGTGCCGCCATTGGGAGAGTAGGTATGGGTATCGGCGCGGCGGGCGGCCCTGACGAGGGTTTCGATGATGAAGTCGGCGGGGGGTAAATCGGG
>CALESS010000338.1 GCA_937907495.1 uncultured Anaerolineaceae bacterium | reverse complement strand
TTGATTTTCCGCGTTCATTGCAACAGAATTCAATAGGGGCATTTCATTTTCACAGGGTTTGCACCAGGTAGCCCAGAAATTGATCACCAAAGGCGTGCCCGCGTAATCCTCCAAAGTCACCCGCTTGCCATCCAAACTTTTCAGAGAGAATGAATGCAGCGGTTCCCCGATCTTGGGTGGGGCCGGGCTGGCCTTGAATGCCCCCGCCAGGGAATCCCCGAATATGATCAGCAGCCCTAACAACCCGCCTAACAGCAAGCCGCCAACCAGCAGCAAGACATTTCGTAACTTTAGAGTCGGTTTAGAGGCCAAAGTCCACCCACCAGCCATAGCGGGCCAGTTGTTCAAAAATCCCAAAGAACAACATCACACCCACGATGATCAAAATCACACCCATCACAATTTCGGCATAGTGCATTACTTTTCCATGTTTCTGCAATATCTTCGTCACCCAGCCAATTCCAAGCGCAGCCACCAGGAAAGGTATCCCCAATCCAAGCGAGTAAGCCGATAACAGCACCGCTCCGGTCGAAAGGTCTCCGCCATTGATGGCGAACGTCAGGATCGCCCCCAATACCGGGCCAACGCAAGGGGACCATCCTGCGGAGAAGAACACCCCCATCAGGAAGGAGCTTAGAAAACCTTGCCGCTGTTGCTGCATGGACTGTGGTCGTAGATCATATTCCAGGAACCTGATTCGGAAAATTCCGGTCATATGTAGGCCAAAAATTACCACCACAATTCCGCCAATTTTTGCCAGGTAAAAACTTAAATCCTGCAAAAATGCGCCAATTGCCGAGGCTGCCAGCCCCAGGGTGACAAAAACCACACTAAATCCCAACACGAACATCAAGCCGTGCAAGAAGGCAGTCAGCCGCTTATCGTCTTTCACCACCCCATCTGCACTTGCGATGGTTCTCCCGCTCAAATATCCGATATAGGCTGGTACCAGGCTGAAAACACACGGGGATAAGAATGAAGCCAGGCCCGCCAGAAACGCCAATCCCATGCTGATATTCATTGATTTATCCTTACCCTTCGATCACTTTTACGTTCGTGCCCGTGTACCCGGTCTGTTCCAACACCCCTTCCGGCAGGGGAACCTGCGGCAGCGTCCAACGGAATATCCACTTCGCGTCTTCCGGTTGCAAATTAACACATCCATGCGACATGGGCTCGCCATAATTGTTGTGCCAGTAAGTGGAATGCATCGCCACCCCGCCCGAGGCGAACACAGAGGTATAAGAGACACCAAACAGCTCGTAACCAGAAGCTGCACTCCCGCCAGCCATGTGAACAGAAATCCATTTTCGATTGACGACATGATATTGACCGACCGGGGTGGACCACTTCTCGACCGCATTCCCTTCGGCATCAAATTTGGCCCCGGAACTGATGCGGCAGTAAAAAACCTCTCGGCCATTTTCCAGCGCTGTCAGCGTCTGCCGTCCCAGGTTAATCAACACCTGTTTATCCTCCACCTCAGGAGAAATCGGCGAAACCTCCTCATTCGTTATTGGACGAAAAGCGGATGCCTCTGCCCAAAACTCATCCCCATACGATCCATATTTTTCCGCCAACCGGTAAAGTGCCACCCCATTGCTATTGGTAGTCACTTCCTTCACCCAAAAGACCTGGCTGAAAAAGAAACGGGGTTGCGGCAGTTCCGCCAATAATGGCGCTCTGCCCGGCGGATTCGCCACATAGATATTGACATACGGCACCGTTGTCTCAACCCACATTCCTGCCACCCCATTGGAGGAGGGCAATGTTGACACTGGAATATT
>CALESS010000337.1 GCA_937907495.1 uncultured Anaerolineaceae bacterium | reverse complement strand
GGTGAGACCGAGGAAGGCGGATTGATCGAAACCCAGGCCAAGAATTTCTCCCACCAACAAGCCCAGGCCGACCGGGAGGATCACACCCAGGCTGCCGGCGAGGGCGGAAACGCGCTTGTTTTTTGCCAGGTCGGAGAAATGCAGTTCCAGGCCGGCCAGGAACATCAGCACCAGGACGCCAAGCTCGGCAAATTCATGGATGACCTCTTCCATCAGGTGGGCGTCAATGAAGGGCAGGTGAATGAGGTCAAAGAGAGAAGGTCCCAGGATCAATCCGACGATTAACTCGCCCAGCACCGAAGGCTGCCCCAGGCGGGTGGAGAGGTATCCTCCGAAGCGGGCGGCCAGCAGGAAGAGAGCGATCAGAAAAGCAAGTTGGAGAAAGGGTGTCATGTGGATCGAACCTGAAATAATGAAATTTGTCTGGAAAACAGTGACGGTTTGTTCTCTCCCAAACGATTGGAGAGCGTGTATACTAATAATGTTACCATAGGAAGAAAGGCTTTTAACCCGATCGGAGAATAATCCGATAAATTTAAGGTTCAGAGGCAACCAATGAGTTTTGAAGAAGAGATGAAAAGATGGGAAGACGAAATCCTGCGGCCGATGATCAGCCGATTCGCGGAGCGCAAGGAGACTTTTGAGACATCCTCGGGAATCCCGATGCCACGGGTAGCCATACCCGGTGAGGTTGACTACCTGCAAGAGATCGGCTTCCCGGGAGAATACCCGTTCACGCGCGGCATCCAGCCCACGATGTACCGCGGCCGGCTCTGGACGATGCGCCAATATGCGGGGTTTTCGGATGCCGAGGAATCGAACCGGCGCTACCGTTATTTGTTGGGTCAAGGGCAGACGGGGCTTTCGGTGGCCTTCGACCTGCCGACCCAGATCGGCTATGATGCGGATGATTCGATGGCGGTGGGAGAAGTGGGCAAGGTGGGGGTGTCCGTCAGCTCCATTGAGGATATGGAGACGCTGTTCCGGGAAATCCCACTGGATAAAGTATCCACCAGTATGACCATCAATGCACCGGCAGGAATTCTGCTGGCGATGTATATTGCAATTGCCAAAAGGCAGGGGGTGGAATCCCAGAAGCTGCGTGGGACGATCCAAAATGATATCTTGAAGGAGTATGTGGCGCGTGGCACCTATATCTTTCCGCCCGCGCCTTCCATCCGCCTGATTACGAACATTTTTGAATATTGCAAGACGATGGTACCGAGTTGGAACACGATCAGCATCTCCGGGTATCATATCCGGGAGGCCGGGTCGAGCGCGGTGCAAGAGGTGGCCTTCACCCTGGCGGATGCAATTGCCTATGTGGAAGCGGCTTTGCGGGCCGGTTTGACTGTGGATGAGTTCGCACCGCAGCTCTCGTTCTTCTTCAATGCCCATAACAATTTTTTGGAGGAGATCGCCAAGTTCCGGGCAGCGCGGCGATTGTGGGCGCAGATCATGCGCGAACGCTTCCAGGCCAAGGATCCGCGCTCCTGGATGCTGCGATTCCATACCCAGACAGCCGGTTCCACTCTGACGGCCCAACAACCAGAAAACAACGTGGTGCGGGTGGCTCTGCAAGCGCTGGCCGCGGTGATGGGCGGCACACAATCGCTGCACACCAACAGTATGGATGAAGCCTTATGGCTGCCGACCGAAAAATCAGTGCGGGTGGCGTTACGCACCCAACAAGTGATTGGCTTTGAGTCGGGGGTGGCGGATACGGTGGATCCCTTGGCGGGATCCTATGTGATTGAATACCTGACGGACGAAATTTGCGAGCGGGCCAGCGATTATATCCAAAAAATTGATGCCATGGGCGGTGCGCTGGCAGCGATTGAAAATGGATACATGCAGTCTGAGATCCAGGAATCTGCCTATCGTTATCAGCGGGCGGTGGAAAGCAAAGAGCAGATCGTCGTGGGGGTAAATGCGTTCACCAGCAATGAGGCATTGCAATTGGAACGGGTGCAGGTGAACCAGGCGATCGAACAGGGACAACGCGCCCGGCTGGAGGCTTTGCGCGCCCGCCGGGATGCCACCCGGGCGGCGGAACTGCTGGCCCGGTTGGAAACGGCCTCAAGGGGAAGTGAAAACCTGATGCCGTTGTTTGTGGAATGTATGGAAGCCAATTTAACCCTGGGCGAGGTTTGCGGTGTGCTGCGCCAGACCTGGGGAGAATATCAACCGCCCGCCTGGGTATGAGGTGAAGGAACCATGGCCGTTGTAAAGAAGATCAATCATGTAGCGATTGTTGTGGGGGATGTGGAAGGGGCGCTGACGTTTTGGCGGGATGCGCTTGGTTTAAAGTTGGACCACTTGGAAGATGTGCCTTCGCAAAAATCGGTGGTGGCATTTTTGCCGGTGGGCGATAGTGAGGTGGAGTTGGTGAAACCAACCTCGGATGAATTCGGGGTTGCCAGGTTCCTGGCGGAGCGGGGCGGTGGGATGCACCACCTGTGCTTCGAGGTGGATGATATCAATGGCATGCTTGACCAATTGAAATCCAAAGGGGTACGCTTGATTAACGAATCGCCGTTGGAATTGCCGGGGCGAAAGATGGCGTTTGTCCATCCGAAGAGCACGGGCGGGGTGCTGGTGGAATTGTATGAGGTGATCGCCGGGGGGGCGAGCTGACAGCCGGCGCTGACGGTGGTCAAGCGGGAAATACGGACGGATGGAATTGTAAGCAGTTTTCCATCGTGAAGCGCAGAAGATTGCGAGGAAATTAAAACGACACCCTGGAGGAAAATATTCTTCCAGGGTGTGTTGACTTAATCTCCTAAATGGTTTGCCAACGAAAGTATGCGGTACAGGCGGCCTAAGCGCGGATAAGCTCGCGCTCTTCTGCTTCGGCGGCCTGGACACCCTTCTCCACGTTGACCTTGGAAAGCATAAAGATGCCCACAACGAAGAAAATGATCAGGCTGACGATGCTGAAGCGGCTTTGCCCCATGATCTGAGCGACCACCGCAAAGAGCGCCGGCCCGGCAATGCTGGAAAACTTCTCAAAGACGCTGAAGAAGCCATAAAATTCAGCGGATTTGCTTTTCGGCATCATGCGGCCAATGAGGGATCGGCTGAGCGCCTGGCTGCCGCCCTGGACGGTGGCTACAAGGCCGCCGAGCAGCCAGAACATCCACTCCTGGTAGAGGAAGAAACCCAGCACGGCAATCACACTGTACATGGTCAGGCTGACATAAATGCCGCGCTTGGGGCCAATTTTCCGGGCCAGCCAGCCGAAGAGGAAGGCGAAAGGTGCAGCCAGGAATTGAACCATGAGCAGGGTGCCGATGAGGGTGGTGTTGGAGAATTCCAACTCTTTGCCATAGATGGTTGCCATGGTGATGATCGTCCCGATGCCGTTGGAGTAAACCCAGAAGGTGATAAGCATCAAGAAAAGCTGGTCGTAGCGGCGGATCTCACGGAAAGTTTTCGCCAGGCGCTTGAAGGTTGCCGGGAGCGGTTTGGCGCCCATCTCATGGACTTCGATTTTACGAGGCGGTTCTTTCACACGGAGAAGGATCGGTATACTGAAGATCAGCCACCAGACGGCTACGGTGAGGAAGGTGAGGCGGGTCATGAGGGCGGTATCCACCCCCAGGGTTTCCGGGAGGATCATAATCATGGCCAGGTTGAGGGCGAGCAGGATTCCGCCGCCGATGTAGCCCATGGCATAGCCCCGGCTGGAAACCTGGTCTATTTCATCGGGCCGGGCAACATGCGGCAGGAGGGCATCATAGTACACCAGGCTGCCCGCAAAACCGATATTGCCGATAATGAAAAAGATTGAGGCCAGCAGCCAATCTCCGGTTTGAACAAAGTACAGCAGGGCAGTTCCGGTGACCCCGATGGCGATGAAGATTGCAAGGAATCTCTTCTTGGAGGCGTTAAAATCTGCCAGGGTCCCCAGGATCGGGCTGATGATGGCCGCCAGTAAGGCCGCAATGGAGGTTGTATAACCCCAGTAGGCAGTCGCAATGTGGTTGGGTAAATTGGCCGCCGCCACATCGGAAAAATAAACCGGCAAAACCGCGGCCATGATGGTGGTGGCAAAGGCCGAGTTCGCCCAATCATACATTGTCCAGGCGCGGATGGCGCGCTTATGCAAAGCTTCTTCCATATCCGTACTGCCTCACTTTCAATGGGATGATGATATTATACCTGCAATCGCAGAGTATAATTCAACCCTTGTTTCGGGAGGGCGTGTTGGTCAAGACATTCTGGCGATTGGTATGGGTTTCTCTGCGGCAACAAACTACCTACCGGGCCGCGATGGCAGCCGGCCTGGCCACGAACCTGTTCTTTGGATTTCTCCGGGTGGCACTCATGCAAGCTCTTTACCAGGAGCAGGGAACGGTAAACGGTTTGAGCGTGGGCGGCGCGGT
>CALESS010000336.1 GCA_937907495.1 uncultured Anaerolineaceae bacterium | reverse complement strand
TTGATTATTTCCACGCTGTTTTGCGAGACGTTTTTGATGGCCCCCAGGCCAAAGCGGATGGCGGGCGTCTGTTCGGGGCGGTCTTCGACGGTGAAATCCCAATCGCTGTGGTTGATATCTGGCGGCAGCACCTCGAGGCCCATACTGCGGGCGTCCGCCACATAAAAAGCCACCTTGGCAATATCATTTTTGGAGGCGGAAAGCAGGGCGGTCATATACTCCGCCGGATAGTACAGTTTCAGGTAAGCCGTACGGACCGCGATGACCGCATAATCCGCGGCGTGGCTCTTGTTGAAGCCGTAATGGGCAAAGGCTTTCCAATCTTTGAAAATCCGCTCCGCATCCTCGTGGGAGATGCCGCGGGTCACCGCCCCGGCGACAAACTTGTTCCCATGTTCGTCAATGGCCTTTTCCTTCTTCTTGGAAATGGCCTTGCGCAGGTCATCCGCCTCGGAGGCGGTGTACCCCGCCAGTTCCATGGCGGCAAACATGATCTGCTCCTGGTAGATGGAAATGCCATACGTTTCCCGGAAGATGTGCTCCACATCCGGGTGCGGATACACGATCGGCTCTTCGTTATGCATGCGGCGGATGTAGCTGGGGATGTTTTCCATCGGGCCGGGGCGGTAAAGCGCCACCATGGCCACAATGTTGGAAAGGTTCTGCGGCTTCATCTGCATCATGTAGCGGGTCATACCGGTGCCTTCCAGTTGGAAGACGCCCGCCGTATGTCCGCTGCCGAGGAAAGTGTAGGTGTCGGGATCATCCAGCGGAATGTTGTGGAGATCGTAGTGGATGCCGCGGCGTTTTTCAATCAGTTCGCAGGCGCGCTGCATGACGGTGAGGGTGATCAGGCCGAGGAAATCCACTTTGAGCAGGCCGAGCGAATCCAATACCGACATCTCAAACTGGGTGACGGTCTTGATGGGGCTATCTTCTGCGCCGCTGGTGGGGCGGTGCAGCGGTACATAGGTGATCACGGGTTGGTCGGTGATGACCACCCCGGCGGCGTGCGTGCCTGCATGGCGCACCACGCCTTCCATGTGGATGGCGGTGTCAATCAGTTCTTTCAGGTACTCGGCTTCGGCGTACACTTGCTGCATTTCGGGGATGGTTTCCAGGGCTTTGGGCAGGGTCACCGGGCTGCTGGGTATGTTCGGGATGAGCTTGGCTACCCGATCCACCTCGGAAATGGGAATATCCAACACCCGGCCGACATCCCGGATGGCGGCGCGGGCGCCGAGGGTGCCGAAGGTGATGATCTGGGCGACACGGTCGTTGCCGTACTTGTTGGCGGTGTATTGCATCACCTGGGCGCGGCGGTCATCCTGAAAATCCAGATCAATATCCGGCATGGAAATGCGGCCGGGGTTGAGGAAGCGTTCGAAGATCAGACCATGTTCCAGCGGTTCCACCAGGGTGATATCCAGCACATAGGCCACCTGCGAGCCGGCTGCCGAACCGCGGGCGTTATACCAGATGCCGTTGTCGGCGGCATAACGGCACATATCCCAGACGATGAGGAAGTAGGCATCAAAGCCCATCTCGTGGATGACGGAAAGCTCGTATTCCAGGCGCTCGCGCACGGCAGGGTCATTTTTGCGCTCACCGTAGCGGCGCTCCAATCCTTCCTCGCACAGCTTGCGCAGGTAGCTCTGGGCGTCGTAACCCGCCGGCACGCTGAAGAGCGGCAGGCGGTATTCTTTGTTGCTCAAATCTACGTTGCAGCGTTCGGCAATCCGCAGGGTGTTGCTGAGCGCCCCGGGGATATGACCAAACAGGCTTTCCATCTCGGCGGGCGGGCGAAGGTAATAGGAAGCATCCGTCATGCGCATACGTTTGGGATCGCTGAGCAGAGAACCGGTTTGAATGGCCAGCAGGATATCCTGGTAGCGCGCATCTTCCTTGTTGATGTAATGGGCATCGCTGGTGGCGATGAAATTGGCGTTGTAGTGCGGGGCCAGCTCCAGCAGAGCCTGGTTGATGGTTTCCAGCTCGGGAATTTCATGCTGCTGCAGCTCGAAGAAGAAGTTCTCCGGCCCAAAGACCTGGTAGTACCAATCCAGTTTTTTGCATGCGCCTTCCAGTCCCTGGTCCAACAGGGTGCGCGGCACCTCGCCGGACATGCAGCCGGTGGTGCAGATCAGGCCTTGCGCATGGGCAGCCAGGTATTCATGATCAATGCGCGGGTGCTGATAGAAGCCTTCCAGTTGGGCTGTGCTGGCGATTTGCAGCAGGTTTTGGTAACCGGTGGCATTTTCCGCCAGCAGCAACAGGTGGTAGGCGGAGCGGTCCAAGCGGGAGTCGCGGTCCGACATGCGGCGGGGTGCCAGGTAGGCCTCCAGGCCGATGATGGGTTTGACCCCGGCCTCGTTGGCAGCATTGAAAAACTCGATGACGCCGAACATGGTGCCATGATCCGTGATGGCCACGGCGGGCATCTCCAAATCCCGGACGCGTTTGACAAGCTTCTTGATGTTACTGAAGCCATCCAACAGCGAGTATTCGGTATGGACGTGCAGGTGAACAAAAGACATGGAAAAACGGCTCCCCTTGCATTATAGCATGTCCAGAATCGTTAAGATTAGGTTATAATTCAGATTAGCCAAATTTTAAGTTTGGCCGGGGCGGTGAGTGCCAGGGAATGGGTGAGGCGAGTCTTACGGCTCGATCCTTCACCCTTCTGAAACATTCTTTGGAAATCGAAAAGGTCGCCTTGCAGATAGACGAAATCCATCACCTTGAAAATGCAATCGCCGAAGCCAGTTCTCCTGAAGAGCATTTGCGGCTGCTGAACGAATTAAGCTGGAGCCTGATTAACGGGCAATCGCAGCGCGCCCGCCGCCTGGCAGAGGAAGCCCAGCGTTTAGCCCTGGAGCTGGAAAACGACTCCGGCCTGGCATATAGCCTGCTGGTCATCGGCAGTGTGGACCTGGAATACGGCACCACTGATGATGCACTGCTCCACCTCGGTAAAGCGAAAGAAATTTTTGAGAAGTTGGATGATAACCGCGGTTTAGCGCGCACGCTGGATGCCATTGGCTGGTGTTATTACATCCGGGGGGATTACGAAAAATCACTTGAGATCCACAAGAGCAACCTGAAGCTGCGCGAAGCCGCCGGAGAGCCGCTGGAAATCGCCGATACCCTCAACAGCCTGAGTGCCGTGTATGGCGACCTGGGGTTGTATGCTGAAGCCATTGAAGCCCTGCTGCGCGGGGAAGAGATCGCTCGTGAGTGTCATTCCCTGCGGGATATGGCGCGCTTCATCACCAACCAGGGGACGATGTACATGGAAGTGGGGGATAACGAGAAAGCCATGCACCTGCTGGAGCGGGTGATCCTCCTTTCCGAGGAAATTGGTTACGAGAAGATGAAGGTGTTTGCCCTCGGTTCCCTGGGTATGGTTTATCGCGAGCTGGGAGATTATGAGCGCTCGCTGGAATACTCCTTGCTCAGCCTCAGCCTGCGCTCGGAGGTTACACCAAAATATCAACGCTCCGATGCGCTGGTCAACGCGGCGGATGTCTATTGCCGCCTGGGACGTTACGCAGAAGCCGAACCCCTGCTGCAGGAGGCCCTCAGCCTGTGCCTGGAGATTGTCAACACCACCACCGAAGCCCGGGCGCGGGTGGTCTGGGGGCGCTGGCTGCTGGCACACGGCAAAGCGGAAGAAGCCCTGGCGGAGATGCACCATGGCCTGGAACTCTCCGAGAAAACGGATTTTCAGCAGGGGCTTTACATGGCGCACCTGGACCTGGCGGACGCCTATGCCGCCCTGGGAAACTATCAGAAAGCCTACGCCCACCACCAGGAATATCACCGGGTGCGGCAGGCCGTCTTCAATCGCGAGACGATCGCCCGCCAGCGATTAATGGAAACCCAGTTGTTCGTGGAGCAGGTGCGCCAGGAACGCCAGGCAGCCGAGGCGCTGCGGGTTTCTGGCAGTGTGCTTTCTGCCACCCTGGAGATGGAGCAAGTGAAAGACGCCATCATCCAGCAGGTGGGGCAGATTGTCCCTTCGGACCTGGCCCTGCTCATCTGGCTGGAGGACGGCAAGGCGCGGGTGGTGCGGGCTTTGGGCACGCCGGTTCTTTCCGAGGCGGAACAGGCCGCCTGGCAGGATTACGAAATTGACGTGACCGGATATCCGCAACTGGTGAAGATGATGGAATCTGGTCAACCGCTGGTGATCCCGGATACGGCTTTCGCCCCGGATTGGAAAGCCTGTGATAAAACGACCGGGGCGGCGGCATGGATCGGTGCACCGATCCTGGCGTATGACCGCAAGTGGGGCGTTTTATGTCTTTCCAGCCAGAAAGCCAACACCTACCAGGCCCGGCAGGCGCACTTCCTGGCGATTTATGCCAGCCAATCTGCCCTGGCGCTGGAAAACGCCCGCCTGTTTGAGGAAGTGAAACGGCTCGCCATCACCGACAGCCTGACCGGACTCTACACCCGCCGCCAGTTGTTTTACCTCGGAGAACGGGAACTGGACCGCTTCACCCGCTATGGGACGGTTTTTTCGGCCATCATGCTGGATGTGGATGATTTCAAAAAAATCAACGATACCTACGGTCACCTGGTTGGCGACCGGGTGCTGATGACCATCGCCGAGCGCTGCCGCCAGAATGTGCGCGCCATGGATATCATCGGGCGGTATGGCGGCGAGGAGTTCGTGCTGCTGCTGCCGGAGGTGAACGCGGCAGGCGCCCGCCGCACTGCCGAACGCTTGCGGGATGTGCTTTCTGCCACCCCGATTGAACTGGAAGATGGCACGGTGATGGTTTCTGCCAGCCTGGGGGTGGCGGAAGTGACCGCGGACCACAAGCGGCTGGAGGATTTGATCCACGCCGCAGACCTGGCCTCGTACCGCGCCAAAAGCTCCGGGCGCAACCGGGTGGAAGGTTAAGGCGTGTAACTTTTTCGGCGGGCCGGCATCCAACATGCTTGGAGGTAACGATGGCAAGAACCCAACCCAAGAAAACCAAAACCAAAAAACAATCCTTCCCCACCCTGTGGGTGGTGCTGGGGGCGGTGGCATTAATCATCGCCGCGGCGCTGATCATTCCGCAATTGGGACAAGACC
>CALESS010000335.1 GCA_937907495.1 uncultured Anaerolineaceae bacterium | reverse complement strand
GGAGGAGCGGGGGGTGAAATTGGCGTTAAAAGGCGTAATGGTCCAGACCTACGCACTCGCCATGCCGGAGGAGGATGGAAAAGTTCAAATCAGCTTCATCGCTTCCATCCTCCAGGAGCAGAAACCGGTGGGCGCTTTGATCGGCAGGGCCAACCTGGTATCCAACCCCATCGCCCAGACGAGTATTTACTTGTTGCGAGGTCTTCAGCAGGATGGCGGCATGGGGGCAATTTTGGATGAGAACCGCCAGGTGCTGTACCATACGTCCGAGGGACAGCTTGGGGAAAATTATTCAGCCGAAATCCAAGAAACAGGGAAGATGTTTGAGGCTCTCTCTCCCCAGGGGCAGAGTATGATGATGATTTACCAGCCCGCACCTGGAAGGGAGTGGGGTGTATTGGTGGGACTGCCAACCGAGATTATCCTGGAAAATGCTTTGCAACTGGCCCTCCCGCAGTTTTTTCTGGCACTGGGTGTTGTGATCCTGATTATTGCGGGAATCATGTTTGGAATCCGCACCATTACCCGAGGCGTGAAAACGGCGGCAACAACCGCGCTTGCCGTATCACAGGGTCGTCTGGATATTCCCCTCGTGATTGGAGGGGAGGATGAAATTGGTCAGTTAAGCCAGGCTTTTGAAACCATGCGATTGGAATTAAAGACCCGGCTGGAAGAACTGAATAGTTTGCTGGTTGTGAGCCAGGGTGTTGCCGCCAATCTGAAGAGCCAGGATGCACTCCTCCCGATTTTAGCGGCCGCGATGCGGGGCAGCGTCAGCAGTGTGCGGATTGTGGTGATTTTGGATCCCTATGCCGAAGCGGGAACCTCACCCCGGGCGGTATATGGAACTGGCCCCAAGCATGAACCGTATGCTTACCTGGATGATCAGATGGTTGAATTGACGCGGTACCAGGCGAGCCTGGCGTTGCCAAACGTTCAACGGACCCGCCGGCTCTCCATCCCGGCTGGTTATGGAGCCCCGGCTGCGGTGCTCGCTTTTGCATTAAACTATGACTACCGGTTCTATGGCACCATGTGGGTGGCGTTCGATGAACCGAATTCATTTGCGGATGATGATGTGCGGTTCCTGACCACATTGGCAGGGCAGGCGGCTTTGGCCGTTTCAAATTCGCATTTGTTCAATGCCGCCGAGGTTGGCCGCCAGCGCCTGGAGGCGGTGCTCAATTCGGCGCCTGAACCTATCCTGGTGTTCGATGAGCAAATGAACTTGCTGCTGCTCAATCCGGCTTCTTTGCAGGTTCCGGAATTGGTGGCAGTTGCCTCCCCTGGCAAGACTTTACAGCAGGTATTGCCCAATCTCGAATTGCAAAAATTGGTGCTGCGGCCCATACAGGAAGGTACCACGACCGGTGAAATTGCATTATCGAACAAACGGATTTACTTTGTATCCGTTTCCCTGGTGCGGGGCGAGAGGGATATTATGGGAAGGGTCTGCATCCTGCGGGATATCACCTATTATAAGAACCTGGATCGCGAAAAGTCGGATTATGTTTCAAATGTCAGCCATGACCTGCGTTCCCCGTTGACGCTCTTACGAGGGTATGTGACCATGATCCAGATGATGGGGGAATTGAACGAACAACAACAGGGATTCATCAAAAAGATGATTCTCAGCGTGGATACCATGACCTCGGTGGTGGAGAAATTGCTTGACCTGGGAAGGTTGGAGAGTGGGGTCGGCCTGGTCATTGGCCGGGTGATGCCGATCTTAATTATTGATGAAGTGGTGACCGGTCAAAATGGAGATGCCGCCAAGAAGAATATCCGCATTGATTCGAGCAAAGTGCCGCGGCACAGGGTGGAAATTGAAGCGGACCCCGCCTTACTTTCGCAAGCCTTGCGAAATTTGTTGGAAAATGCGATCAAATATACTCCCATGGGAGGGCAGGTGAGTATCGGTCTGCGTGAAATGGAAGATTCGATTCTGTTTGAAATCCAGGACACCGGTATCGGGATCGCGCCGCTCGATTTACCGCGCGTATTCGAAAAATTCTACCGCAGCAGCCGCCGGGAGGCTTATTCCCAAAAGGGGAGCGGGTTGGGGCTGGCTATTGTCAAGTCTATCGTGGAACGGCA
>CALESS010000334.1 GCA_937907495.1 uncultured Anaerolineaceae bacterium | reverse complement strand
GGAATAGGCCATCATGGAGGCTTTTTCGGGCATATCTTCCCCGGAATAATAGCCCAGTTCACCGCCCAGCGGAACCGGCTCAACCAGGTGGACATGTGGTAAGTCCGCGATTAACTGGCGCACCCGCCGGGCCTCCTCCTCATAAAGGGAGCCTGGCATAAAATGGTTCGGATGCAGGCGAATCAACAGTTGACTGGGCTGGGATAAAGAATCCCCGGCGACCAGGCGCGCCAAAGCTTCGATGTTCGGAAAATTGGGGGCAAAAGTGACAAAGCTGGAAGCATAAGAAATCAGTTTACGGTTGGGGTCCAGGCCATGTAGCTGGAAATACTCATCACGAGGCATCAGGTAACTTTTAAGGAAGTAACCATCATAAGTGGGGATCCCTCCGATATTGACATTTTCTGCGTCCCAATCTGAACCATGAACAAGTTCGCTTTTCTGAATTTCGGACCAACAGGTAATCCAATCCATTGAGGCTCCTGGCAGGCGGTAACTACTCGGATTATCCCAACCGATAATGGCCGCGCCTGTGGAAATACCACGTTGATCCGCTTCTCGCAACAGGAAGCGATCCCAGCGCCAGCCGGGAGTGCTGGCAACCACAGCCGAGGGATGATATTTTTCAAACAAATCTCCATAAATGCCGGGGGTGAAACGTAGTTGGGCTTTCAGCAGAGCCTGGCGGGCCAGCCGAGAGCGGCGCAACACCGTGGTGGCGGTGCGGATGAATGGCATGAGCAATTTTCCGCCTTTGGAGGTCTCATAAGCCATCTGCCGCATATGCCCATCCATGGCGTTGGTGTTAATCCGGTTCGAGCCGCCCATCCACCGCAAAAAGTGCAGCCAGTATTGCAGATTATGGTTCCGGGTTTGGAAGTATTTCCGGCAGGCGTCAAAGCGCAGACCTTCTATATTTAAACCAGGGAGGCAAAACCGCTGGCGAATCTGGTCCACCAAACCATCATCCGTTAACACAACAACCTTGATCCCCGCTTCCAGGATGGTGGAAACCACATCCGATTGCAGAAAATATACAATCGCCAGCCCATGATCTGCGCTTATAAATATCGTTCGATCAGACATTTTGAATAATTCCTCGATGACTAACGATCATAATACCAGTGAAATATCCCATTATACAGGCTCATCATGATTTTTCGAATAGGAGGGAAATCCAGGGCCCGGTTTCGCAATATTTTTTTCTGTGTCTGGGGTTTCGGAGCGGTTAACCCGCGCAGGGTATTGCTCATGTTTATGGCATACGGCTCGACCGTCATCAGGCGCAGATAGCCCGCCGCATTCATGGCCTCATCCAGGCGCAATACCTGCCCCATCGGGCGGTCCATCTGGAAGGGAACGAATTTCAACAATACATCTTTCCGGGCCACAAATTGCCAGTGCGATGCCCCCACCTGGGCTGTGACCCCTCGATAAGTGATGCGAAAATCAGAGGTGTTATCATAACGCTGGCGAATTTCCGATTCCTCCCCGCCCAAGCTTAAATCAAATTCCAGGAAGGTCTCCCACGGCAGGAGTTGCCCTTCAACCAGGCTGGCTTCCGGTTCATTTTTTGCCCACTCCAGCGTCCCGGTGTAGAGAGCCGGGCGAGTGCGGAAGGGCCGGCTGGTGACCATGCCTACATTTGGGAAGGTGTTGAGAATCTCCAGCGAGGCTTCCAGCCATCCTTTGGAGAACAGGGCATCGCTATCCGTGTAGGCGATGACCTCTCCGGGAGCGGCAGTGAAGATCATATCCCAGGCTCCGCCCTTGCCCAGGTTCTTCTCGGATAGGATCAAAAACTGTATGCGTCCAGCCAGGTGCTCCTCCAACAGGTATTGCTGCACTTCCCGGCAAGAGCCGTTATCAAAAACCAGCAGGTCGTGCGGGGTGACCGTATTCTCGTACAAGCTATTCAGGCAAACCTTCAATACATCCAGTGTCTCAGCGTAAAAGCCGCTTAACATCGGGATGTAGTTGAGCACCGCCACGGTCACTTTCTCCGGGCGGGCCACTTCTCTGGCACTTTTTGCCGGGTTTTGTCCGATGCGCATGGAAGCTCCTTATAACTTTCCCTGGCGGAATAAGCGCCAGGCTTTACGGGGATGAAAAATGGCAAAAAATAGCTGCCCGAGCGGGTAGGATTTTAACCGCAAAAGGGGAAAGATTTCCACTTCCCGCCAGAAGCGGGCCCAGGATTGGGCAGCAGGCACGAGTTTCCCGGCCAGCCAGCGCCGGTTGGCATCTGGCAGGTTGAAGATGGTCAGACGACCACCCGCCAACCGGATGTTCTCGAAGGTCTCGGGGAGCTTA
>CALESS010000333.1 GCA_937907495.1 uncultured Anaerolineaceae bacterium | reverse complement strand
CGAATGGATTGACGGGCAGCTTACCTGTACTGCTTATTCTGTTTTTAATATGGCGGCGGCTCCATACCCCACCACCCGGCTGGTATCACCGGTCTGCTCGGCGGAGGTGCTGTGATGCAGTGTCACCACCCGATCTGCACCCATCCCCTGGCAAGCCCACAAAGCCGCTGCCACTGCCGAGATGCCGCAGGCAAAGCCCGTGCCCGTTTCATCTGCCTGCAAGGCGCCCAGCGGAGAGAATGCGACAAACTGGCGCAGCATTTCGGCATCCAGGGTCTCGGCCTGTTGCAGGGTGTAAAAATGCGAGAGGTCGGTGCTGGCGACGATCAAAGCCGGTCGCTCCCGCAAGACCGCGGCCAGGGCCTGCCCCAGACGCTGCAACTGCTGCGGATCGCGCTCGCGCACCATCAGCGGCAGCAGGCTGAATGGTGTGTCCAGCGCCACCTGCAGGAAGGGCAGCTCAATTTCAAGCCCGTGTTCAGCATCGTTGGCAATCGGCGTCAGGCGCGGGCCGCCGTTTCGTTGCAGGGCGGCGGTCAGCTCTTCCAATGCCCCGGCATCCAGGGGAATCTCTCCCAGGGGGGTAGCGTAGGCGCGGTGGGAACTGGTCAGCACGGCAGCCGGGGTGTACCCATGGAAGGGTGAAAGCACCACCACCCGCTCCCAGGCGGAACCCTGCAGGGCGCGAAAGGCGTAGCCGGCGGTCGCACCGGAGTAACGATAACCGGCGTGGGGGGCAATCACCCCCACCACGCTGCCAGGCAGGGGCGGCAGTTCAGCGGCTGCGATGAAATCTGCGATGTTCTGTGCCAGCCGCCGCGGTTCCCCGGGATACCAGGTTCCAGCAATGGGCGAAGGACGAACATCCAACACGGACATGGTTTAGCTCCTCAATTTGGCGCCCACTTCCTGTTCCAGGCGGCGGATGATGCGGCCGCGCAGTTGGGCGGCATCCGCGGGCGTCAGGGTCTTCTCATAAGATTGATAGGTCAGGCTATAGGCCAGGCTCTTCTTACCGGGGCCAATCTGCTCGGAGCGGAAAACATCGAACAGGCGCACCCCGGCCAGCAGCTTGCCGCCGGTCTGGCGGATCAGGGCTTCGATTCTGCCTGCCGGGATCTCCTCATCCACCACGATGGCGATATCCTCCAAAGTCGGCGGGAAGGCCGGTACGTCGCGGGCAGAGCCGGCATCTTCCGCCAGGGTTATCCACGCTTCCAGGTCCAGGTCGGCGGCGCATACCGGGGCGGAGAGGAAGTCATACTGCTGGCGCACCTGCGGGTGCAGCTCGCCAAAAATGCCAAGCAGTTGGCCGTTATGCCGCAGGGCGGCGCACTTGCCCGGGTGGAAGGACGGATCCTGTGCGGCTTCAAAAGTCAGACCGTCCAGGTGCAAGGAGGCTGCCAGGGCTTCCAGCA
The DNA here is from genome assembly GCA_937907495.1 of uncultured Anaerolineaceae bacterium. Lineage (GTDB taxonomy): Bacteria > Chloroflexota > Anaerolineae > Anaerolineales > Anaerolineaceae > CALESS01. The sequence continues at coordinate 1,247 of CALESS010000333.1, read as the reverse complement.
GACCTTTGAGATCAAAGAAATCCAGGCTGCCGGTATCGGCACCGCCCCAGTGCGGGTGGTGGCGCAGACCGGTCAGCGCAATCACCAGGCGCCGGGGTTCATCCGGCAGGGTCTGCCCTGCTTTGGGTAAAAACACCTGGCCGATCTCGAATAATTCCAGTGTATCACGCAAGCGCGAGTTTCGCTCCAGCACTTCCAATACGGAAGCCAGCAGGCTGCGGCGAAGCACCGAACGCTCCGGGGCAATTGGATTCTTGAGGGTGATGTAGACTGGCGGTTCAATGGCGGCATCCGGTGGCAAAATGCGGCGCTCGCGCTCCGCAGAGGTCAGGCGGTAGCTGATAATCTCCTGCAAACCCAGGCTGACCAGGATATCCCGCACTTTCTCTTCCATCTCCAGGGCCGGGTTGGCCCGCTGCGGGGGCAGCTCGGCGGTCAGGCGGCTTTCCGGGATGTTGTTGTAACTGTAAAGCCGGGCGATCTCCTCGATCAGATCCGCCTGCCCCACCAGCCCTTCGCCGATATCCAGGCGGTGCGGTGGCGTTTGTGCGATCACCGTCTCGCCTTCGATGCGGCAGGTGAATTCCAGCGCCGTCAGCAGGCGGGCAATCTCGGCCGGGGGGATTTCAATCCCCAACAGGCGTTTGACCTCCGCACTGGTCAGGCTGACCTGTGGGTCGTGATGCGGAGCGGGGTAGGCATCCACCAGGCCGGAGGCAATTTCTCCGCCGCTCCAATCGGCCATGCGGCGCAAGCCGAGCCGGACTCCTTCTTCCGCCAGGGCCGGATGCACCCCGCGCGCAAAGCGATAACCGGCCTCGGAGGTGAGTTTTTGGGCTTGCAGTGTGCGCCGGGTATTGACCTGGTTCCAGGCCGCACCTTCCAGCAGCACATTGCGAGTGGAGGCGGTCACTTCACTTTCCAGGCCGCCCATCACACCTGCCAGCGAGAGCGCACCGGCGCGATCGCAGACCAGCACGGTGAAGGGATCGAGCTTGCGTTCCACATCGTCGAGGGTGGTCAGGGTTTCCCCGGGCAGGGCCGGGCGGGTGGAGATGATCGGCGGGTTGCCGCCCGCGCGATGCACCAGCACATCGTAATCGAAAGCATGCAGCGGTTCGCCCAATTCCAGCATCACATAGTTGGTGGCATCCACGATGCTGTTGATCGGGCGCATCCCGGCCAGGCGCAGGCGCAACTGGGTGCGGTAGGGGCTGGGCTGCGGGGTCAGCCCGCGCACCAGGCCC
>CALESS010000332.1 GCA_937907495.1 uncultured Anaerolineaceae bacterium | reverse complement strand
CGTGAATTGCAGGGCAGTGATAAACTCGTGGATCGCGGCCTGTGCGCCATCTGGGAGCGCAGCGCCGAAAACCACCCTCCCACGGGTCCCGATGCACTCCTTGCACAAGACTTTGTCGGCATCCTTAACTGTCCCGATCTGGAAGAGATATTGCGATGAGAACCATTAGTGCCATCATTCCCGTTTTTAATAGCCAGGCTACATTGAGCCAGGTTGTGGAGCGCTTGCAAACGGTGCTTTCCGGCCTGGCGGCGGAGTATGAAATCATCCTGGTGGATGATTGCAGCCGGGATGCGTCCTGGCAGGTGATCAAAGAGCTGGCGGCCTGTCATCCGCAGATCCATGGCATTCACATGATCCGCAATTATGGGCAGCATAATGCCCTCTTGTGCGGCATCCGGGCTGCCCGTTACGAGATCTGCGTGACGCTGGATGATGACGGTCAAAATCCTCCGGAAGAAATCCCGGCGCTGGTTGCCAGATTGGAAGAAGGATACGATGTAGTGTATGGCGCGCCGCGCCAGGAGCGGCATGGCCTATGGCGAGACCTGTCCTCCATCCTGATGAAAATTGTGCTGGCAAATATCATGGGCGCAGAAACCGCCCGCCGGGCCAGCCCGTTCCGTGCGTTTTATACACACTGCCGCGAGGGCTTTGCCAATTTCCAGGGGCCGCAGGTCTCCATTGAAGTCCTCTTGACCTGGGGTGCTTCCAGGTTCACTTCCATCACTGTAGATCATGCCCCGCGCCTCGCCGGGACATCCAACTATACTTTTCGCAAGTTGGTGCGCCTGGCCCTGACGATGCTGACCGGCTTCAGCGTGCTGCCCCTCCAAATTGCCAGCATGGCCGGCTTTATGTTTTTTGTGTTTGGCATATTGATCCTTCTCTATGTCGGGATCCGTTTCCTGATCCAGGGCGGGGTGGTACCTGGTTTTTCATTCCTGGCTTCCATCATCGCCATCTTCTCCGGGGTGCAATTGTTTTCGCTCGGCATCATTGGCGAATACCTGGCACGCATGCACTTCCGGGTGATGGATAAGCCGCCCTATGCAGTTGCTGAAACCACCCACCCCCTGGCAGAGGAAAAATGAAACCCGCTCCGGCTGAGCTGTTGCCCTGGGATACGCAATTCTTCGGCCTGCGGATTGGCCGGGTGAACCCCGGCCCCTTTATGCCCTCCACAGTGGAAACCTGGCGGCGGGAAAACCGGGTGCGCTGCTTGTATTACCTCGCAGAACTTACCGACATGCCGTCCATCCATGCCGCCCAGGATGCGGGTTTTCACCTGGTGGATATCCGCACCACGTTTACCATCCCCCTGCCCATTGCCCCGCATATCCTGCCTGCCACAACCTCCATCCGGTTGGCCGTGGAGACTGACTTACCTTCCATGCAGGAAATGACCGCCGGCAGTTATGTGCATTCCCGCTTCTTCCATGATCCTCACTTTCCCCGGGCAAAATGTGACGAAATGTACGCCATCTGGGTCGAAAAACAATTCCACCAGGCGGAAGCAGCCATCTGGGTGACGGAAGATGCCAGCGGGGTATTGGGTTTTGTGACGGTCGTAGAGCTTTCCCCCCATTGCACGAGCATCAGCCTGATCGGGATTGCTGAACGAGCCCGCGGCCAGGGCCTGGGCAAAGCCCTGGTGAACCATGTATTACGCGAAAGCAGCCGCCGGGGTTACCAGGCGTTGGAAGTTGTAACCCAGGCTCGCAATACCGGTGCCATGCACCTTTATCAATCCTGCGGCCTGCAGATGGTCTTACAACAGGCCTGGCTGCATGGATGGTGCGAGGAGGGAGAATGAACCGGGCAGACACCGCCCCCGCTGAACTTCTCCCATGGGATTCCGATTTTTTCGGTTTCCGCATTGGCAGGGTGCATCCTGGCATATTGGATGGGGCGGTCCTGAAGCGTTGGCGGCGGGATAACCACATTCGCTGCCTGTATTACCTAGCCGAACTGGAAGATACCCAATCCATCCATGCGGCAGAGGGTATGGGGTTTCGCCTGATGGATGTGCGCAGCACTTTCATCCTGGACCTGCCCAGGCCGACCGAAGGGAAGTGCGATTGCCAGGTCCGCCAGGCCCAGCCGGAAGATCTGCCCCAACTGGTGCAAATCTCCACCGGCATCTTCAAGACATCCCGCTTTTATCAAGATGCCCACTTCCCGGTCTTGCGGGTGGATCAGATGTATAATCACTGGTTGGAGAAGCATTTCGGGCAGCCCGACACTACTGTGTGGGTCGCAGAAGATGAAAGCGGTATCCTGGGGTTCACCTCCATCGAAATGGAGGCGGGCGGCATTGCCCGGTTGAGCCTGACAGGTGTTCATCCTGCCGCCCGCGGCCGCGGACTGGCGAAATCTTTGAAGAGTCACATCATTGATTATTATTCCAGAGCAGGCTTGCATCGTCTGAAATCCATTACCCAGGGCTGCAACCGTCCGCTAATCCATCTAAATTTTCGGTATGGCTTTCGGTTAATCAAACAACAATTGTGGCTGCACGCTTGGTTTGATGACCCTGAATAGAAAGGTTGACTCCATGGCACCCTCGTATCGTATCCCTTTTAATAAACCGGCCTTCCTTGGCCCCGAAATACAAGCCATGGTTGAGGCCGTCCAAAGCGGTCATCTCTCCGGGGATGGGGTTTTTACCAAACGCTGCCACAGCCTGCTGGAGGGAATTACCGCCGCGGGCAAAGTCCTGCTGACAACTTCCTGCACCCACGCTCTGGAGATGGCTGCCATACTGCTGGACTTACAGCCCGGTGACGAAGTCATCCTTCCATCGTTCACTTTTGTTTCCACGGTGAATGCCTTTGTATTGCGCGGCGCCCGCCCGGTTTTCGCAGATATCCGCCCGGACACCTTAAACCTGGATGAAAACAAGCTGGAAGCTCTGATTTCACCCCGTACCCGGGCCATTGTACCGGTGCATTACGCGGGTGTGGGCTGCGAGATGGACGCCATCCTGCAGATGGCTGCTGACCACGAGATCATGGTGATTGAAGATAACGCCCACGGTTTGTTTGGCGCTTACAAGGGGAAGCCCTTGGGAAGTTTCGGCAGCCTCGCCACCCAATCCTTCCACGAGACGAAGAACATCACCTGCGGCGAGGGCGGTGCGCTGCTGATTAACGACCCGGCACTGTTCGAGCGAGCTGAAATCATCCGTGAAAAAGGCACCAACCGCAGCCGATTCTTCCGCGGCATGGTGGATAAATATACCTGGGTGGATATCGGCAGTTCCTACCTGCCTTCCGAGCTGCTGGCAGCTTACCTTTCCGTTCAATTGGAGAATCAGTCGCTCATCCAATCCCGCCGGCGCCAAATCTGGCAACGCTACGATGAGGCTCTAACCGGTTGGGCGGATAAGCAGGATGTCCGCCGGCCCTATATTCCAGCCCATTGCCAGCAGGCCTACCACATGTACTATCTATTGCTGCCCTCGCTGGAGAGCCGCACCCGCCTGATGGATCACCTGAAAGAGCGCGGCATCTTGAGTGTTTTCCATTACCTGCCGCTGCACCTTTCCGATATGGGGCGCCAGTTCGGCGGCCAACCCGGCGACTGCCCGGTGACCGAAGATCTGAGTGACCGCCTGCTGCGCCTGCCCTTCTTTTATTCCCTGACGGATGAGGAACAGGCTGAAGTGATTGCCGCCATAACCAGCTTCGAAGGTTAACGCGGTTCTGTCAGGATCAACATAGCCTGCAAACTCCCTCCAATGGGGATGTAATATTTACGCAGGGGTTCCGCCACCCATTTCACCCAGGCTGTCTGCTCCTCGCCGAAAGATTTCTCCTGGCCGGCAGTTGCCAGCGATAAGGTATCAATCACGATCAGTCCCCATTCCTGCCGCTTAAGGCGTTCATAAAACTCTGTAAAATAGGCCTGATTACCTGCCATAGCCATTTCCATCATGAAGACTACCTCATAGTGGGGCTCGGGGAGGATGCCCGGAAAACGCTGGATAGCCAACATTTGGCTGTTGGAAACAAACAGGACCGGTTTACCAGCCTCCATTGATGCGCGAACCAACTCCTCCAATCGCTTCTCGACCCTGACGATCGTTTTTTGATCCACAGGCGGGCGGTAGGGGGTAAAGGGCATTTGGAAAATCAGCGGCAGGCACAAGATCAAACCGGGCAACCAAAGGGGCAGTTTTTGCGAGGGCGCCCATTCCCCGTCCATTTTAATCTGGACCGCGAAGGTGTATCCGGCGGTGATCAGGCGCAATACCAAAAAACTATCCAGGTTATGCAAGTTGTTTCCCCCGCCTATTTTCA
>CALESS010000331.1 GCA_937907495.1 uncultured Anaerolineaceae bacterium | reverse complement strand
CACCTACCGCCTGACGGTGGCCAACCCGGAGCCTTACCAACCCTTTGCCACTCGCCGGGCGCTAATTTACGCCGGCAGCCTGGCCGATTTACCGATGCAGGTGCAGGTCAGCCAGAAGCTGCAAAGCAAGGACGAATGGACGGTGATCCCCTTCCCGGCTGTGGATGGCCGCGGGGTGATTCCGCTATTTTCTCAAGATGTGGCGATTCTGGATGGCACCCACGAGCAGGAACTGGGCGCCTGGCTGTTCGTGCGCTGGCTGCTGCTCAGCCGCAACCAGGCCGATCTCGCCCTGGCGGGCGGTCTGCTGCCGGTGACCCAGAGCGGCCTGGAGGTGCTGCAAACCCAGAGCTTCCCGGTGCAGCAAATGAAGGAATTAATGAAACTGACAGAGTCCTTCCGCCCCTTGCAGGCAAATGCGGAGTGGGGAATCGCCCGCCGGGTGTTGGAAGATGCCGGCTGGCAACTCTACCAGACCTATACCACGGTGGAGGATGTCCCCCGGATCATGGAACAACTGGACGGCCTGGTGGATGAATTGGGTGGGAGATAAACTTCGTCCAGAGGATTGTGCCAACCTTTGCACCGCGCCTGGCAAGCCTGGCAGAGGGCAAAGCGGGACAGGTGTTCTCCATTTGAAGGCCAACCGCGGGGGAGAATCGGTCCGGGAAATGAGCTGACAACCTGCTCGATTGCCGGCTACTCTTCTGCAAACTCCTCCACCTGGTAGGTGTAAACATGCACCGGTTTGGTACGCCACAGGTCCGCTGGCGCACCCATTTTCTGGCACAGGTGGTTGAGGAAGGTCGCCGGATCGGGAATGTTCTGCCAGACTTGCGGCAAAAAGGTGGCACGCTTGCCCATATCCTTTACCACCACCCCATCCTGCAATGGGCGCAATTGGGCAAGCAAATCTTCGGGGGAAGTGTATTTCAATGGTTCGGGGGGCGTCAGGCGGGAAATTTCAATTTTCAGGCGCGGTAATTCAAACGGCTGGACGGGAGAAAAGCGGTAATCTTCGGTGGCGGCAGCCGCCGCATGCTCGCATACATCTTGCACCAGGGGCTGATAAGCCTCCAGCGCCCCGATGCAGCCGCGCAATTCGCCGCGGTCGGTGAGCGTCACGAAGGAGGCACCCTGTTCCCGCAGCGGCGCACTGTAATCGGAAAGGATCAGGCGTGGCAGGGAGCGGGCGTTGATGGCCATTTCGATGGATCGGCGGGCCAGCCGCAGCAGGATGCGGCGTTCTTCAATTGAGAGTGGTAAATCAATCATGGCAGCAACTTTCGATAGGAACGATTGTGATACACCAACGGTTCAGCATCTACTTCGCCAAGCTCGATCTGGAGCACTTCGCCCACAAACAGGGTCGAGTCGGGCATTTCGTAAGTGTGAACCACCTGGCATTCCAACCCGGCCAGGCAGCCGGGCAGCAAAGGTGGTCGGTCTGCCGCGGACTCGATCTCCAAACCTTGAAAACGGTCGCCCTCTTCCGGGATGCGCCCGGCAAAGCGGTCGGAAATTTCCTCTTGGTTGGCCGAGAGGAAAGAAACTGCAAATCGCCCGGATTGCCTCACCAGGCTGCAAGTACGGGTCAGGTTTGCCAGGGTCACCACCACCCGCGGTGGGTTGAGCGAAATGGAGGTGAACGAATTGACCGTCATACCATGGCGGAAGCCTGCATACTGGCTGGTGACGACGCTGACGCCGGTTGTCCATTGGCGCATGGCCTGGCGCAGCAACTCGGGGATTGGTTGCATAACTTTCTCCTCTTTACGATAAAATGGTTATACAATGGTTACAGACTGGCGTCAAGCATTCGTTCCGGAAAAGCTTGCATAAGAGCCGACCTTTAAGGTACTATTCAGAATAATTATGACAACTCCAACTCCTTCCACATCCTCCCGCAAAAATTTCTCCGTCTGGTCCGGCCTCACCTGGATTATTGGGGTCGGGGTGATTGCAGCCACCATCTTCACCATGTGGTCGCCGGCGCGTTTGTTTCCAGTCAACAGCCCGGATAGCAAGCCCTACGACCCGCGCGCCGGTTTTCCGCTCAATTGGCCGACCCCCACCACCTCCCCCAGGCCTCGCATCGGCATTGTAGCCGGTCACTGGGGATCAGACTCCGGCGCAGTCTGCAATGACACGGGGCAGACAGAGGTGGATGTGAACTTGCGGATCGCCTCCATCGTTCAGCAGAACCTGATCAACGCCGGCTATGATGTGGACGTGCTTGAGGAGTTTGACGAGCGCCGTTATCTTTATAATGCCCTGGCGCTGGTTTTTGATGAGAACGGAAAAGCATCACCTAAAAATTTGACTTTACTTGATTTCTTAGTTGAATTTATAAAGCATCGTTTGAATGTTATCTCCCGCAGGTCGCGCTTTGATCTGGAGAAGGCAGAAG
>CALESS010000330.1 GCA_937907495.1 uncultured Anaerolineaceae bacterium | reverse complement strand
GCGCATCATGATCCTCGGCTCTGATTGGCGGCCCAATTCTGGCTCGCGCACCGATGTGATGATGCTGCTTTCGATCAATCCAAAGGAAGGCACCGCCACGGTACTCTCCTTCCCGCGCGATCTCTATGTGTTCATCCCCGGACACGGCAGCTATGACCGCATCAACACTCCCATGGCTTACGGAGATTTCCCAATGCTCTCCGATACCCTGGAGTATAACTTCGGCATCCGGCCGGATTTTTACGTCATCACCAACTTCCAGGGCTTCCTCGGTATCATTGACAGCCTGGGCGGCATCAATGTCTATGTGGGCTCCTACCTGTCCGATCACTGCGACCTGCCCTGGGGAGTTGACGGCTATTGCTCTGTGGATCCCGGCTTGCGGCTGATGGACGGCGCCACTGCGTTGTGGTATGTACGCTCGCGCTATTCCTCCAGCGACCTGGACCGCACCCGCCGCGCCCAGGAAGTGATGATGGGCTTGTTCAACCGGATGATGAGCCTGAATGCGGTCCTGCGCATCCCGGAGCTTTACCAGCGCTACCAGAGCAGCGTGGAAACCAATATGGGGCTGGATGATATCCTGCCCCTCGTGCCGGTTGCCACCCAGCTCCTCAATGACACCAGCCGCATTCGCCGCTACGCCATCGGATACAATGAGATTACACCCTACGTAGTGCCGGAAAACGGCGCCCAGGTGTTGCTGCCCAAGTTTGATCTCATCAACGAGATCATCCGCCAGGCTGTATTCACCCCCTGATTTCTGCCCTCCGAAGAAAAACGAGAAAGATGCCCTCTTTCTCGTTTTTTTTTTCTTCCTATGAGGAAATTCGCAATTCAGACTTGCCGGTGCGGGCTGCGGGCAGCTTTTCCATCCAGAAAACCTCCTGTCTTCTCCCCATTTTGTCAATTGACATTTAATCCCATTTCCAGTACACTACATTTACCTACACGCAAATTCGAGGAGATTCCTCATGCCAGATCACCCAGCGATTGAGTATACCGCCCACATCACATCCTCCACCCCCCTCCTGCCCGCCCTGCGGGCCTGGGAGCTTTACCTGGCCGATAAGGGTCGCTCCATTTACACCGTCAAAGCCTTTTTAGGGGATGTCCAATTGCTCGCCAATTACCTGCCTCCCGATCGTCCACTGGGCAGTATCACCACCCGCGACCTCAATTCCTTTTTGGATTGGCTTCAGACCGGGAGGGGCGTCCCTTGCAGCCCCAAATCCCTGGCGCGGCGGATTACCTCCATCAAGGCCTTCTTCCGCTGGCTGCAGACCGGTGGCGTATTACCGCTGGACCCGGCGGAAAAGGTACTGCAGTAATCGGTCATCAGCCCTCTGCCAGAAGTCCTCACCCCCGCCGAGTTAAAAAAAGTGTTGGAAGTTGCCAACGCCCAGCGCACCGCTCGCAAACCGGATGCCCGCCCATACACCCTGGTTGCATTGCTGCTGACAACCGGCATTAAAAAAGGCGAATGTCTTTCCATTCACCTGAATCACATTGACCTTGAGGCGCAAGGCGGCCCCATTCTCTTCGTACGCTACGCCAATACCCGCAACCGGTATAAAGAGCGCAAGATCGAGCTGCCCCCCGAATGGATTGAAGCCTACCAGGAATATTTAGCCCAATACAAGCCCGAAGACACTGTTTTTCCCTGGTCGCCGCGCCGCCTGGAATATTTGCTGGAAGATTTAGGCACGGAAGCGGGCTTATCCAAGCACCTCTCTTTTGATATGTGCCGCTGGACCTCTGCCCTCACGGATTGGAATGCCGGCGTGGACCATGAATTGATTCGCCAGAAGATGGGTATCAGCAAAATTCAATGGCGGGAAATCAGCCTCAAGCTCAAGCAGCTCGCCCCGGGCGAAGAAGGCTCAGGCAAATAACGTTTCGGGTTTCCGGCAGAATTTTTCCGCTTTCCGCGGCCCGTTTCCCCACCACCCATAGAATATCATCCCCGGCTGCCAGAACCGGCCAACCGCTGCGCGCCCGGTGCGGCAGATGCTGTTTGGCAAACCAATCCCCCACCTTCACTCGTTTTCCATCCATCCCCATCGGCTCAAATTGATCGTCCCTACGCCACCGGCGGATCAACAGCTTTCCCGCCCACCGCTCTGGATCCAGCCACAACTTGTTCTCTGCTCCGCCAGCAAAGGTGGTTGGACGTTCCACCATTTCCAGCCGGATCCTCCAGTTATTTTCCAGCTCAATTTCCCCTTCCAGCGGCACCTCAATCTCCCGTCCGGCGGGCACCTGTGGAAAATCACCGGGGGGCATCACCGCCCCCGGTTTTAGTAAGAAGCAGGCATCCAAATCAGCCGCCAGGCTCACCCCCCGGATAATATCCACCCGGCCCCGGGTGGGACGTTCATCCAGGTAATCCAGGCCGCGCTCCACAGCCGCAAAATCAAGGTCACGCAAGTCTGGCAGTAACCGGCCCATCCCCTCCCTCAAAAGGCGGCGTTGCAACGGCCGCGGGAAGGTGGAAAATACCGGGGGATTGATTTGCACCCCCCCCGGATTTACCTGCTGGCAGCATTCCTGCCAGGCCTCGGACGTGCATTCCTGCAGCAACTGCTCTTCCCCTGCCATCACATTTGCCATCTGCAAGATTCCGGCCCGGAAATTCGGGTTGTAACGCTCAAGCTCGGGGATCAATTCCAGCCGCAATCGGTTGCGGAAATAGGCCGCATCCGCATTGGTGGCATCCTGCTGGGCTTGCAGCCCGCGTTCCAGGCAGTAATGTTCAATTTCCTCCCGGCTCACCCCGAGCAGCGGCCGGATCAGCGGAATTTCCGCATCCCATTCAGACATCGTGGTGCGTACCTGCATTCCCCGCAGACCGGCAATCCCGCTGCCGCGCAAGAAATGCATCAGAATCGTTTCCACCTGGTCCCCGGCATGATGAGCGACAGCAACTGCCGCCGCACCTGCCTGGCGAGCCTGTTCAAACAAAAAGGTATAACGCAGCTTGCGGGCCGCCTCCTCCAGGGATAATCTCTCCAGGCGCGCAAATTCCGCTACATCCCCTCGCCCGCAGACAAAGGGGAGCTGCCAATCCGCCGCCAATTTCTTCACCGCTTGCTCATCCGCTTCGGCTTGCGGGCGCAATTGGTGATTAAAGTGTGCCGCCACCACCGGATACCCCAACCGGCGCATCACATCCAACAGGCAAAGGCTATCCGCTCCGCCGGAAACCCCCAGAACTAGCAAGTCTGTAAGTTGAATCTTGCAATGAAATTGTATAATATGTTGGAGGATGTACATATTCATGCGATAATTATAGTACATTGAGTGGTTGACCGAATTGAACAACCATTGGAATGTTCTTTAAACCCTTTCTGCAGATACGAGGTTTGCCATGCCGGAAAAAATCCTGATCATTGATGACGATGTCGAAACGCTGCGCCTGGTGGGGATGATGCTGGAAAAGCAAGGCTTTGAGATCCTGGCCGCCAGCAGCGGGCTGCAGGGCATCGAAGCCGCCCATGAATCTCACCCGGACTTGATTGTATTGGACGTGATGATGCCGGATATGGATGGGTTTGAAGTCACCCGGCGTATCCGCGGCCAGCAAGGCACCCTCGGCATTCCGATCTTAATGTTCACCGCGAAAAGCCAGGTGGAAGATAAAGTGATTGGCTTTGAAGCCGGTGTGGATGATTACCTCACCAAACCCATCCATCCGGCAGAATTGATTGCCCACGTAAAATCTCTGCTGGCCCGCAGCCGAACCCGCGGCACGGATCTGCCCGAGGAGCGCGGCTATACTCTGGGCGTGCTGGCGCCCCGCGGCGGGGTGGGTGCTTCCACCCTGGCTCTCAACCTGGCCATCAGCTATTACCAGCGCGAAAAGGTGGATGTAATCGCCGTTGAAATGCGCCCTGGTCACGGTGTTTGGGGAACCGAATTGGGCTTCACCGATCCCCAGGGCTTGAATAAACTACTGCGCCTGCCCGTGCAGGAAATCACTCCTCAACGGGTGGGGGATGAATTAACCCGTACCACCTTCGGCCCGCGCTTATTACTTGCCTCCTCCCGCCTCAATGACATTTCGCTGGTCAATTCCACCCCGCAATTTGAAGCCATTATCCGCAGTCTCGGGCAGATGGCCTCCCTTGTCATCCTGGATTTCGGAAACATCATCCTGCCCGGTTACGAGCGCATCCTGGGGATGTGTGAGGAAGCCATGGTGCTGACCGAACCCTTCCCCACCGCCATCCAGGCCACCCAGGTATATTTTGACGATTTACGCCTGCTCGGCTTTGGCCGCACCAAATTGTTGAGCCTGGTGCTGGTCAACCGCATTCGCGCTGATATGCAATTGACCATTGCCCAGATCCAGGAGCAATTAGGGATGCAGGTGGTGCAATTGATCCCCCCCGCGCCGGAACTGGCCTTCAATGCCTCGCGCCGCAACCTTCCGCTGTGCCTCATCCAGCCGGATGGCCTGGTTTCCCAGCAATACAATCGGCTGGCCGCCAACCTGGGGGCGCATATCATCAAGAAATGATTCCGCCAGAGTATCAACCTGCCATTCAGAAAGCAGCCGGGCTGATTCGTTCCGCCCGGCATTTGGTTGCCTTCACCGGCGCCGGCATCTCCACCCCCTCGGGAATCCCGGATTTCCGCTCTGCCCGCACCGGCCTGTGGGAAAAAGACGACCCCATGCAGGTGGCTTCGCTCACCAGTTTCCGCTACACCCCGCAAATCTTCTTCAACTGGCTGCGACCGCTCGCCCACACCAGCCTTTCCGCCACCCCGAACCCCGCCCACCAGGCACTGGCCGATCTCGAAACCGCGGGTCTGCTTCAGGCCGTCATCACCCAGAATATTGATGATTTACATCTCCAGGCCGGTTCTCGAGCCGTCCTCGAGCTGCACGGTTCACTGCGCACCCTTTCCTGCACTGGTTGCCACCAAACCTTTCCCGCTCGTGATTTTTTACCCACTTTTCTGCAGGATGGCAAAATCCCCCTCTGCCCGGAGTGTCAGGCTGTCCTGAAACCAGATATCGTCTTATTTGAGGAACAACTCCCCGCCGAGACCTGGCACCAGGCGGAATTCCATGCCCACACCGCAGATGTGATGCTCATCGCCGGTTCCTCGCTCACGGTCACCCCGGCTGCCTACATTCCCCTGGAAGCCCATGAAGCCGGAGCCCGTATCATTCTCATCAACCAGACCCCCACCTTTCTGGATGAGGTTGCCGCCATCCGCCTGCCCCTGGATGTAGCCGAAGCCCTCCCCGCCATCGTCCAACAGGTTCTGCCCAACCCATAACATTCCCCTTC
>CALESS010000329.1 GCA_937907495.1 uncultured Anaerolineaceae bacterium | reverse complement strand
AATGCCCGCTGCAAAACCTGACCCTGCGCTACGGGCCTGGAACATCCCGCTTTGATTTCGATGAAAAGAAACACCTTGGCAAGCATGTACCGCTGGGTGAGTTGATTTGGCTGGATCGGGAGCGCTGCATCCAGTGCGGGCGTTGTGTCCGCTTCCAGCATGAGGTGGTGGATGACCCGGTGATTAACTTTTACAACCGCGGCCGCTCGCTGGAGATCATGACCCAATCGGAGCCGGGTTTTGATTCAATCTTCTCCGGCAACACGACCGATATTTGCCCGGTTGGCGCCCTCACCACGGCCGATTTCCGCTTTGGCGCCCGCCCCTGGGAACTGAAATCTGCTGCATCCATCTGCAATCATTGCCCCGTGGGCTGCAACCTGGTCTATAACGTGCGCCGGGAAGTGAAATCCGGCGGTGGAGCGGTCATCAAGCGGGTTTTGCCCCGCCAGAATGAAGGCGTGAACGAAATCTGGATGTGCGATAAGGGCCGCCTGGGCTATCATTACGTGGAAAGCCCCGACCGCCTGACCCACCCCCTGGCCCGCAAAGAGGGCCGCCTGGTGCCCGTCACCTGGGATGAAGCCCTGGATTTGGCCGCCCACAAGCTGAAAGATGCAGCTTCCGTGCTGGGCGTGGCAGGCGGTCACCTGGCTAACGAAGATATGTTCAACCTGCGCCGGCTGGTGGATGGCGTGGGAGGCAAGGTTGTGTTGCATTCCTATATGGCGGGTGGAGAATGGACCCTCAGCCATGGCCTGCCCCCGGCCAGTAATTTTGGCGAGATGGGGAAAGGCACGGTCATCATCGTGGCGGCCAGCGACCTGCATGAGGAAGCGCCCATCTGGTGGCTGCGCATTCGCCAGGCCGTCCAGCGCGGCGCCCGCCTGATCGTCATTCATCCCCGTCCCACCCGCCTGGATTCATTCGCCAGCTGGGTCATTCACTGTGCCTACGGTGCGGAAGCCGCCAGCCTGGCTGCTTTGCTGCCGGAGCTGGGAGATGCAGAGAACCTGGTTATTTTATTCGGTGCGGAAGGCCAGACCCTGGGCGGAACCCGCGCCCTGGCCCTCACTGGCGCCCGCCTGCTGGATGCCATCGGCCGCACCGGCCATCCCAACAGCGGCCTGATCGGCGTTTGGCCGGCGGCCAATACCCAGGGCGCCTTTGAAATGGGTCTGCGTCCGGTGGAAGACCTGGCCGCCCACTTCAAAGCGGCCCAGGTTGCACTGATTGCAGGTGCAGACCCGGCGGGTGATGACCCCGAACTGGCTTCCGCCCTGGCGCAAACACCCTTCGTCATCGTGCAGGAGCTTTTCCTGACCGCCACCGCCCGCCAGGCCGACCTGGTTTTGCCCGTTTCGGCCAATCCCGAACGAGAGGGCAGCTACACCTCTGGCGAACGCCGTGTCCAGCGCTTCTACCTGGCCATTCCCAACCGCCCCGGTCCGCGGGCAGATTTTGCCATTGAAGCCCAGATCGCCCAGCGCCTGGGGCTGGAGATGGAAGGCCGCTCACCCGCCCTGATTATGGGGCAGATGGCTGCCGTCCTGCCGGCCTTTGCCGGGCTGAGCTACCAAAAACTATCCGAAGCACCCGCTCAATGGCCCATCATTGGCCGCGCGGATTTGTATTTCGGCGGCACATCCTATGATAATCACCAGGGGTTGGGCGTGGTACTCAATCTGCTGTCCGCCGCTCCCCTGCCAGAAACCTTGCTGCCAGCCGCCTACCCCTCCCTGGGGTTGCTGGTTGTACCGGTTACCCGCCTGTATGACCACGGACGAATGCTGGTGGATACGCATCTCCTGGATGAGCGCAAGGCGCAGCCCCGGCTTAGCCTGCACCCGGAAACGGCTGCCCGATTGGGTTGGGCAGAAGGCGGGAGAATTGAAATTCAATTGAACGGGCAGCCCGCCCAATTGGAAGTACACCTGGACCCGGGGGTGCCCCTCTCAGCGGCCTTGCTGCCGCGCAGCGTTGGCGTAACGCTGAACGCCCCGGTTAATATCGAAATTGAAACAACCTGAGTGAGGTGATTGCATGGTGACCGTTGGAATGGTTGTTGAGTGGGCCATTAAGGCTCTTATCCTGGTGCTGTCGCTCACCCTGGGTTTCGCCTATGTGACGCTTTACGAGCGCAAGGTGCTGGCCCGGATGCAGGTGCGCGTCGGGCCTAACCGGGCAGGGCCTCAGGGCTTCCTGCAGCCGATTGCCGATGCGTTGAAGTTGATTTTCAAGGAAGAACTGACCCCGGCCAATGCCCAGAAGTGGATCTTTCTGATTGCCCCCGTCATCACCGTGCTGCCGGCCCTGACGATCACTGCCGTGGTGCCCTGGGGAGATAAGATCAACCTTTTCGGCCGCGAAATCAGCCTGGTGATCGCCGATATTAATGTCGGGGTGTTGTGGATTCTCTCTGTCACCTCCATTTCCGTCTATGGCATCGCCCTGGCGGGCTGGAGCAGTAACAACAAATACGCCACCCTCGGCGGGCTGCGCTCCACCGCCCAGATGATCAGCTACGAACTGGCGCTGGGTTTGGCTTACGTCGGCCCGATGCTGATGGCTGGTTCCATGCGCCTGACGGATATCGTCAATGCCCAAAAGGGGTTGTGGTTTGTCGTCTTTCAACCGGTGGCCTTCCTGATCTATTTCATCGCCAGCCTGGCGGAGATCAACCGGGCACCGTTTGATATGCCGGAAGCCGAGCAGGAACTGACCGCCGGTTATCACACTGAATATTCTGGTATGAAGTTCGCACTGTTCTTCATGGCCGAATACATCAAGATGATTGCCATTTCAATGATCGGGGTGA
>CALESS010000328.1 GCA_937907495.1 uncultured Anaerolineaceae bacterium | reverse complement strand
CACGAGCAACCTGCTCTATAAAATTCTTATCGCAGCGGGCATCAAGGCGGGTGCTTCCTCCGCCACCGGGCGGGGGGTGACCGATTCAACCAGGGCCAGCTCCAGCCCCAGGCTGGGCTGCCAGCCGGCGCGCGTCTCCGCCGCGGCAGCATTGAAGGCCCGGATGCACTCCAACAACCAGCCAGGTTCCATCCCGCTGGCGTGTTTACCCATTTGGGCGCGTTGCTCCGGCGTGGCTTCCACCGTCTCCCCGCTCCCCATGCGGATCAGCAGCAAGGCACGCAGGTACTCCACCAGCTGGCGGGCAAACTGGCGCGGGTCCGTCCCGCCATCCAGTGCCGAGTGAATAACTGCCAGCCCATCGGCGGCTTTTCGGGCTTGCAGGGCATCCACCAGGCCAATGACCAGTTGACTGGTAGCCGTACCCAGCACGGTTTGAGCCGTCAGCAGGGTGATGGTTTCGCCGGTCGAAGCCAGTTGATCCAGCAGGGAGATGGCATCCCGCATCGAGCCGGTGGATTGGCGGGCAATGAGCAGCAGGGCATCCTCCTCCACCATCACCTGCTCGGCGGCGGCCATTTCTTTCAGCGTGTGGACGATATCTGCCACCGGCAGGCGGCGAAACTCATGCCGCTGACAGCGCGAGAGCACCGTCGCCGGGATTTTGTGTACCTCGGTCGTGGCCAGGATGAAAATGGCATGCGAGGGCGGCTCTTCCAGGGTCTTCAACAAGGCGTTGAAAGCCGCCGTTGAAAGCATATGGACTTCATCAATGATATAGACTTTGTAATCTCCCTGGCTGGGGGAAAAATTGATTTTGTCGCGCAGATCGCGCACGTCATCCACGCTGGTGTTGCTGGCCGCGTCGATCTCGATCAAATCCATAAATCGCCCCTCATTGACCGCCTGGCAGTGAGCGCAGTGATCGCAGGGACGGTTGTTAAGGTCGGCATCCAGGCAGTTGACGGCTTTCGCCAGCAAGCGGGCGGTGGTCGTCTTTCCGGTGCCGCGCGGCCCGGCAAACAGGTAGGCATGCCCCACCCGTCCGCCCTTGATGGCGTTCTTCAAGGTCTGGACGATGTGTTCCTGGCCGATGACCTGTTCCCACAGGCGCGGCCGCCATTTTCGATACAATGCCTGGGACATGCTGCCTCATTCCTGCCCGCTGTTGGCTGCGGGCTTGATTAATTCTCTTCCACGGAGGCGAAGGATTCGCCCGGGAGGAAACCTTCTGTGATCGTTCTAGTCCTCGCGGCGTTCAGTGCGGCAGGTGCATCCGAACGGATGAACCTTTGCCCAATTCCTGCCTACGGTACAGTGTATTCGGCGCGCAGGTTGTCCTGCCAATCCATCAGCACTACCTTAACGCCGGTCTTCCAGAGCGGCTCGGGTTGGCCCCAGAACAGGGCAATCGCCGAATCCGAACCGGCACGCGTATAGAGATCCATGGCTCCATCCTTGCTCAGGCGGATGTTGCCGAAGATGTACTCGTGCCCGGCATCATCCTGCAGTTTCCAGCCCATCAAATCCAGCTCGCCCTCACCCACCCGGCTGAGGCGGATATACTCCTGGGTCAGGTCGCCGGCGCCCACGGTGTACTCGATCTTGATGACCGGGGTATCCAGCGGGGGTAATTCGCCCTGGAGGGGAGTCGGCTGGCCCGCCAGCGGGGCCACGCTGGTGGGAACCACGGCCTGGGGTTGGGCGCGGTTCCACAGCCAGAGCACCCCCAACGTGGTCAGCGCCGATACCAGGATGTTGATGAGAAGAAACGGAAGAATGGTCGGTCGTTGGCGCATGTTCACCTCTGCCCTGCAAGAAATGGAAGCGGATAGCTGAATCATAGCATACTTTCACCACCAATTCGACCTGCGGCAGCAACTTTAAGATTCCCGGCCCAGGTTTCAATGGCAAGCATCAAACAAGGGGGGTAAAGAAAATCCAGGGGGTGGCCGGGGCGAACCAATGGCAGGCGAAATAAGTTTTGCACCGACCACAACTCTACGGAATCCCCAGGGCAACTTCATCAGCGCCTTATTCTTCATTGTCTTCACAGCCAAACCCATTTCCATCCCGGTCAAAATCATGCGGGTCAGCGCCGGTGACCCGAAAATTTCGGTCGGTGATGTCCGGGCAGTTCAAATCGGGTGGGGAAGGGGGAATACATACATCCGGATACGAAGGATCGCAATGACCGGTTGGGACCGGGGTGAAGAGCGGCAGGCCTGAACGCGAGCCGAGGGTAGGGGTTGGCAATCCCACCCACATACCCACCCCGGTGGATTGAGCGAGCGCCTGGGCTTCGTTCAATAACTCGAGGCAAGCGATATCCGGTGGGTAGGCCCTGGAATTGGCCCAGCCTGACCTCACCAGCTCATAGTTGACGAAGCGGTTATTCGCGATCACGTAGGCCAACATGCGGCCAAAGCGGTCAGTCTCCGATTCATCCCGGATGAGGATGACCTGGCTGCTCTCCAACAGGCTGCTGTTGAAGCCGGAGGCAAGTGGACCGAGAGGTTCATCCATCTCCGGGGTATCAATCCCGATATAGCGCACTTTGACCAATTCACCGTTCAGCATCACCTGGATTGTGTCCCCGTCGGTCACTTTGACCAGCTCCGCCCGCAAGCGTTCGTGATCCGGCAGACAGGCAGCTCCACTCATGGGCGGAAGGGTGATGGTGGGAGTCGGCCCGGGTTCCCGCTCAGAGTTGAGGGTACCACCCAGGCAGGCCAAACTCACAAGGGCCAATATCAGGATGAGGATGTGGAGAAACGGAAGCATGGTCGGTCGTTGGCACATGCTCACCTTTGCCGGGTAAAAATGGGAGCGGATAGCTAAATCATAGCATGCTTTCACTGCCACTTTGGCCTGCTTCGGTAATCTTAAGATTCCCGGCTCAGGTTGGAAGGGATGGGGGTTTGAGAAAACTATTCAGCGACGAGCATCGGTGTAAAGACGATATTGAAGATATACCCAAAACGATCATCCAGGAACTCGAGAATATCCCGGGTGTTTGCCGGGAAAGCAGGCCTGCATCAGGTTACCCAGGATATCTTCAGGGAAACAGATACCATCGCTGTGGCGGGTGTGGAGGTGGAGGTCGATCGGGGCGGAGGTGGAGGTGCTGGCCCGTTTCGGTACCTTTAACGGCTGGCTGGATGGTCACCCTGCCGTCACCCGTCACTTATTTGGCCGCGGTTGGGTGACCTACGTGGGCATCTACCTGGAAAACCTCGCCCACCAGCAAGCCCTCCTGGATGAGATCGTTCAGGCTTGCGGGGTGAAACCTGACCTTTCCACCCCGCCCGGGGTGGAGGCACGCCGCCTGGTGCGGCCGGATGGAGCTGAAATCTACATCTTGATCAACCATACCCGCCAGCCCATCCGGCTGCCCCTGCCGTGGCCCGCCGAGGACCTGATCACATCTGGCGTGGGCAGTAACGACCAAGCACCACTTCCTCCCTTGCTTTCCCTGGAGCCTTATGGTGTGGCAGTGCTTCGACCGAGGTAATCTGAGAGATTTGAAATTATATTACCTGGCTTGAAGAAATAAAAATGTCCATCGTCCCCTCAATGGGGACGATGGACATTTTCCGGTGGATGATGCTTCGCCTTATATACAACATTCAACAGCGTGGATATCCCCCGTCCCTCCAGCTTGCTCTCGATCCCCTTAAAGGCGGGTCAAAGACCCGCCCTTTCTACCGCTGTGCTTACTCGGGCAAATTGCCCATAATTTGTTCGATGCGCTCCAGCACCTCATCGGACAGGCGCTCCTCGGCATCGTGGGCAGCCAGGTTCTCGTCCAATTGCTCCATGCTGGTGGCCCCGGTGATCACACTGGAAACTTCCTTGCGGCGCAAAATCCAGCCGAGGGAAAGCTGGGCAGTGGTCAGCTCCAATTCCTGCGCCAGGGCGGTCAACTGGCGCACGCAATCCAGCCGCTCCGGGGTGAAGCGGTCGCGGATCCAGCCCATATCCTTGCGATCAGCCCGGCTGCCGGCGGGGATGCCATCGTTATACTTGCCGGAAAGCAACCCGGAATACAACGGTGACCAGGTGGTCAGGCCGATGCCATATTCCCGGCAGATTGGCGCCAGTTCCACTTCCACCCGGCGGCGGTGGAACAGGTTGTACTGCGGCTGCTCCATCGTCGGGGGGATCAGGTTATACTGGCGGGCCACGCCTACCGCCTGGGCAATTTGCGCCGCTTCCCACTCACTGGTGCCCCAGTATAAAATCTTCCCCTGGCGGATCAGGTCGTTCATGGTGAAGACCACCTCATCCACCGGGGTATCCGGGTCGTAGCGGTGGCAGAAATACAAATCCACATAATCCAGGTTCAAGCGCTTGAGCGAGAGGTGCAGCGACTCGGTGATGTGCTTGCGCGATAAGCCGCGGCCATTCGGGCCGGGCAGGGTGGGCCAGAAAACCTTGCTGGAAATCACCAGCGCCGGGCGGGGCAGGTCCGCGATGGCTTTGCCCATCACCGTCTCTGCCTGGCCGTTGGCGTAGGCATCGGCATTGTCAAAAAAGTTCACGCCCTGGTCATAGGCCGCATGAATCAGGTCGGAGGCAGTATCCTCGCTGATCTGGTTACCAAACGTGCTCCAGGCGCCCAGTGAAATTTCCCTGACTTTCAGGCCGGAGCGGCCCAATCTGCGGTAGTGCATTTTATTCCTCCTCGGGGGGGTTGCCAGAGCCAATGCCGAGCGGTTTCCATTTCCCCTGGTTGGCGCGCAGACGGTGCATTCCGCCACCGCGGTTATGGAGCTCGTCAAAGCCTTCCGGCTGGATGAACATGGCATCGCCATCCAGCAGCCCGGTCACACCCGTCTGGCCCATCTCCAGTAATTTGTTCTGGCAATAGGCACAGGTCTGGGGGTCATGGGGTTGGTACTGGATCGGCTCTTCATAGGTGGTGATGTAGCCTTCGTAATTACGCAATACGATCTTGTGATCGGACATGCTGATCTGGTA
>CALESS010000327.1 GCA_937907495.1 uncultured Anaerolineaceae bacterium | reverse complement strand
TCCAGGATGAGGTCCTGCTATTGGGCAGCATGGTTGAGCAAGGCGTTTTGAACGCCGTTGATGCCCTTAAACGCCGGGATATCCCGGCGGCTCAACACATCTACGATGCCGACCGTGCCATCAACTCCAAGCGCTTTGCCATCGAAAACAACATCCTCATCATCATCGCCACTCAGCAGCCCATGGCCAAAGACCTCCGTCTGCTAACAGCCATGCTGGAAGTCATCACCGAGCTGGAACGGATGGGCGATTATGCCAAGGGCATCGCCAAAGTTGTCATCCGCCTGGAAGAAAGCACCATTCCCGTCCCCATCCGTGATATTCAGCAAATGGCTGACCTGGCTGTCT
This sequence comes from uncultured Anaerolineaceae bacterium, assembly GCA_937907495.1. Classification (GTDB taxonomy): domain Bacteria; phylum Chloroflexota; class Anaerolineae; order Anaerolineales; family Anaerolineaceae; genus CALESS01. The sequence goes on along the minus strand of CALESS010000327.1, from coordinate 5,177 downwards.
CCATGCTCCACCGCGCTTTGGGTGCCTTCATCTCCGAAAATGCCTCCCTTGCGATGTCTCTTCCCAAGGAAGATGACCAGGTGGATGGTCTCTACATTCGCATTTACAACAGCCTTGTCGCCTCCATGATTGCCAACCCGGAGACGATTGATCATGCCAACCTCCTCCTGTGGGTAGCCCACAACCTGGAGCGCATGGCCGACCGGGTCACCAATATCTGCGAGCGGACCGTGTTCATCGCCACCGGTGAATTATTGGAGCTTGATCAAACGGACGATGAGGATGCAGAATAACAAAGAATCTTGAATGGAGCCTGCCCAAACCGCAGGCTCTTTTTTGCAAAGTTTCCACTTCTCCTCCATTTTCCCTGCTGAAAGTTGTATAATTGAGCTATACGAATTATCAAATAAAGGGTTGAATTGTGCTAAAACCATCCACCTATAAAGGTAAGCTGTTCATCGTGGAAGGAATTGATGGCAGTGGCAAGTCCACTCAGATTGACCTGCTGCATAAATACCTCCTTTCCCACGGTTACTCTGTCTATTTTTCCGAATGGAACTCCTCCGACCTGGTGAAATCCACCACCCGTTTCGGTAAAAAAGACAAGTTATTCACCCCGACAACCTTTTCCCTCATTCAGGCCACAGATTTTGCCGACCGCTGGGAAAATCACATTCTCCCCCTGCTCAAGGCCGGGGTGATCGTGCTCGCGGATCGTTTTGCATTTACCGCCTTCGCCAGGGATGTGGCCCGCGGCGTAGATCCCGAGTGGGTGCGGAATCTCTACTCGTTTGCCACACAGCCCGATATTGCCTTTTATTTCCAGGTCCCCCTGGATGTGGCGGTGGACCGCATCACCTCCGCCCGCGCCAACATCAAATATTATGAAGCCGGAATGGACCTCGGTCTCTCAGACAACAAAATTACCAGTTTCCGCCTCTTCCAGGGTCGCATCCTCGATCAATACGAACTCATGACCCCGGAATTTCACTTCCATGTAATTGATGGCACCTTGCCCGTCGAAGAACAGCAGAAAATTGTCCGCCAGACTGTCAAGCAAGCTTTGCGAGGTTTCAAAGGGCTGCCCCATCCCACCCTATCCCCCCGCAGGCGGCGCAAAAAAGCTGTCTCTAAAGCGGTCATCCCCTCCACTGCGGAAGGTGCGAAATGACCCATACCGAATTTTATGGCGCCGGCTTTCCCTACCGCGAGATTTCAGATTACCCCGGACGACTGATCGTCCTGGAAGGAACGGATGGCGTAGGCCGCTCCACCCAGATCGCCATGTTACGCCGCTGGCTGGAAGAGGCTGGCTTCGCGGTCTCCGATACGGGCTTACGCCGTTCTCCGCTTACCCAGCCCGGACTGGATGCCGCCAAGCAAGGCCATACCCTGGGCAAGCTTACCATGAGCCTTTTTTACGCCACCGATTTTGCTGACCGGCTGGAAAACCAGATCATTCCGGCTTTGCGGGCCGGTTTTATCGTCCTCTCGGATCGCTACTTTTACTCCGTCATCGCCCGCGATATTGTCCGCGGCGCCGATCCCGCCTGGGCCCGCCGGGTGTACGGGTTTGCCCTCAAACCAGACCTGGTCCTCTATCTGCGGACAGACCTGAACACCCTGGTCTCGCGCATTGTCCATGGCCGCGGCTTCAACTTCTGGGAAGCCGGCATGGATGTCACCCGGGCTGACAATCTGTACGATTCCTTTATCATCTACCAGACCCGGATGATCGAACAACTCGATCAAATGGCGGCTGAATATCACTTCGTTCAAATTGATGCTTCCCGCCCGGTGCTAACCGTTAACCAGGACCTGCAAAACCATATTTTGCCCTATTTGCCCAGCTCCTGAAGATGAAAAAAGCTCCCGCCACCACGCCCCTCACAATCTTTGGCGCTGATTTACTCCTGCGCCACCTGGATGCGATGATGGCGGAAGTGCCCGGTGTGCAAGAGGCCACAGACATCGAATATATCCACCGTATGCGGGTGGCCTCCCGCCGCTTGCGCAATGCTCTCCCCGTCTTTCTGCCTGCGCTGTCGCAGTGCTCATCCTCCCAAGCCAAATCTGCCGATCCATCCACTCCATTTGGGAGCAGCGGCGACCCGGAGTCTCGCACGTTCTCTCCTGCACTTACCAAAAAAATGGCTGCCTGGGGGAAGGAAATCCGCCGCATCACCCGCTCCCTAGGCGCTGCCCGAGATCTCGATGTCCAATTAGAGGAGCTGAGGAAATTTCTCCAGCAAAACCGTTCCACCAGTCAGTGGATTCCTGGAGTTCGCCGCCTCATTTTACGCCTGGAACAGGAACGGTCCGTCCGCCAGGTGGATGTGCTCAAAGCCGTCGAGCACTTTGTTAATTCCCGCCTTGCCGATAAAATACACCGCCTGCTTGACCCGCTCGCCTCCCTGCAAGACCCCGCCTCACCACCCCATGCAGATTTGTTCCACCTCGCCAGCCAGGCGATCCAGCAACGTCTGGATGAATTTTTCAAACGCCAGGATGCGCTACAAAACCCGGAAAATTTGGAAGAACTGCATGCGCAGCGCATCACGGCCAAACACCTGCGCTATACATTGGAGATTTTCTCCCCCTTGTTCTCCAACCAGTTGCAGCCCTACATCTCCACTTGCCGTAAGATTCAAGACCAGTTGGGGATGCTTCACGATTGCGATGTATGGATTTCCCTGCTGCCGGAGTTTTTCAGCGCAGAAAAACAACGCACGGTTGACTTTTTCGGCAAGCCAGATGCGTTCAACCTGTTGCTTCCAGGGTTGCTGGCCTTCCAGGCAGACCGGATGGCGCTGCGAAATGAGATGTACACGGCGTTTATCACCGGCTGGAACGCTGCACTCAGAAATGGTTTATGGAATGAGCTTAAATCCCAACTGGCAGAAGTCCTCCTCCCCTCGAGGCTCTACCCGCCTCATCCCAATTCCCCTGTCCATCCGCAGGTTCCTCAACCACAAGAATAAAGCAAAACCCGGTCACAATTGCACCGGGCTATGCTTCTGTTTTCAGTTGGCGGCATTTTTCAAGTCCTTATCTGTCACTTCTCCCTCTTAACCAACCAGTAATAATCCAGGGCAGCATGGCAAAGAAACCCGCCATCCCCGCGCCTCCCAGCCCAATAAAACCATCCCCGATGATGGTGGCGGCGGCCTGCGTCCCATAGGAAATGACAACCCACCCCCCGGGAGCGCCTTTTTCCGGGCGTTTCATTTTCATCGTCAGCAACAGGAAAACCGCCACACACAGAAACGTTGTCAACCACCAGCCCAAAAAGTTCTGGATGGGAATTCCAAAATACGCTCCATCAATTTCCCACACCCAATGGCCGGCCCGCACCATTAGCGGGTCCATCGCCACATCCCAGGCCGTCATGATTACCCCGGCAATGGCAGCCACACCCAGGCGGTTGAGGATGCCGCCCTGACCGTTCTTCATCACCAACCGTTCTGCGATGACCGTGGAAGGGTACATCATCATGAACCAGGCAATGGGTATCAATAACGGAACCAGGTTGAGAAACTTAATGCCCAATTGATCCGTATAATGATACGGCCCATACACCCATCCGGTGGCTACGCCCAGGCTTTCCATCCCCAGGCTGATGACGAAAACACAGACCAACAAAATCAGGGCTGCCTTCCACCCATACCGCTGACCGGCATGGGTCAATGCGAACAAGAAACCCAGCAGCGTATTCAGTGGTGTGACCCAGGCGCCTAATTGAATTTGGGCTATCCCAGCTCCCACGGCGACAATCGTCAAGAGGATGTAGATGATCAGCAAAGCACCCGTAACTTTTCGCACAAATCTCTCCTCGTGTTATCTTGAAAATTTCCTCAAATCATAAGCGGCCGGCTTGCCAAGGAATCAACCCCATTCTGGTTGCCATCCACGAACCGTTTTCGACCACTGCAACTTTGAGTGTAGCTGAAATCTCTCCCATAATCAATACAATTCCTGCCGCAAAACTTCCCTCATGATCAAAGCCTGACATTTCACAAAAGTCTAAACTGTTCGTAAAGTGTTAATTCAACAAACCCGGTTGCAGATATGAGATAATCTTGTAGAATAAGAGATGAAACCACCCCAAGGAGATGACATGGCCACTCAATCACCTCAAGAGCAAGTCAACAGTCAGTTGAACAACATCCGTTGGTCTTTGGAAAAACTTCAGAAACAGGTAAAGCTAACTTCCGCCCGCGATCGGATCGAAGATTTGGATACCAAGATCAAAGGGCTTGCCCAGCGCGTCCTCTCATTGCGCAATCGTGGCTATCCTTTTGAACGCATCCTGGAGTCTCAATCCGGTGACTTGCTCAAAAAGTGGCAGCCATTACGCCAGGCAGTCCAAATCCAGATCAATCAGCAATCCACCCTGCTGGAAAATGCCCTGCGTCCGCTGGAAGCCAAGCTGGGACAGGCTGTCAATGCCACTCGCAGCCCGGCTCTGGCTGCGCCTATCCTGAAATCTCTGGCGGCGGAATTGGATAACCTGGAAAACAAAGCCAGCGCCGCTGAAAGTACTATCAGCGGGATGTATGACCAACTTGAAGCGGAAGCAAACAAGGTTTTTTCCCATCTTCTCCAACTGGAGTGGGCATATACCTGTCTCGACCAGGCTTGCTTTAAGCTCATGCCAACCGAAGCTCTGGTCATGGCTGTCAAAGCCGTCTGGACCCGCGACGGGCGTGAAGATAAGGATGACCCCGATGGCATCCTCTACCTGACCGATCAACGCCTGCTGTTCGAACAAAAAGAGGAAGTGGCTACCAAGAAAGTCCTCTTTGTCACCACCGAACGCAAGATGGTTCAGCAACTGGCATGCGAAGTCCCTCTCGCCCTCATCCAGGATCTTCAAGCCACAAAACAGGGCGTGTTCAAGAACGAGGATCATCTCAATCTCACCTTCAAAAGTGGAGCGCCTTACCAGCAAATGCACTTCCACCTGGATGGCCAAAACTGCAACGACTGGAAATCCCTGATCAACCGTGTTCTTTCGGGCGAAATGACCAAAGACCGGGCGATTGCGGTGGATCAGGTTGAGGTTGAAAAAGTTAAGAACGCCCCCACCATCTGTCCCAGTTGTGGGGGCACAATCCAGCAGGTCATATTGCGCGGCCAGGAGTCAATCCACTGCGAGTTCTGCGGTGGTGTCATTC
>CALESS010000326.1 GCA_937907495.1 uncultured Anaerolineaceae bacterium | reverse complement strand
ATCATTGGATTCCCTGGTGGAGCGAGTTCAGCGCGCAGGGTATGATGTGGCGAGGGGGGAGGTAACCTTCCTGGTCCGGCGGCTGAGTGATGATAATGATGCCCGCCGCCTGGAAAACACCCTTCTGAAAGTGAAAGGGGTAACCGGGGCACAGGCAAACTTTGCCAGTGAGCGGCTGCAAGTAACTTATATCCCGACCATCATTAACCCTCGGGAGTTGAGTCAGGCGGCAGCAAATGCCGGCTTTGAGATTGTGGACCTGGCGGGCCAGCCACAGGATGCTGAAGCTCAGGCCCGGGAAGTTGAAATTCAAGAACAAAAGCGCTTGCTGATTATCGGCCTGATCTTCACCATTCCATTGTTCTTGCTCTCGATGGGAAGAGATTTGGGTATCATACCTGCGTCCATTGGTCATGCCTGGTATATGAATTGGATTATGTTGCTACTGGCAACTCCGGTGCAGTTTTTTGTAGGCCGCCAGTATTACATCGGCGCCTGGAAGGCCTTGCGGAATCGGTCAGCCAATATGGATGTATTGATTGCGATGGGTTCTTCGGCTGCTTACTTTTACAGTTTACCGATCGTTTTCGGCTGGCTGGATGGGCATTTATACCTGGAGACGGCCGCGGTGATTATCACCTTGATAAAGGTTGGTAAATTCCTGGAAGCCAAAGCCAAAGGCCGGACCAGCGAAGCCATTAAAAAATTAATGAGTTTGCAATCAAAAACTGCCCGTGTCATTCGGGAGGGAGTTGAGCAGGAAATTTCAGTGGATGATGTGCAGCGCGGGGATATCGTCATCGTGCGGGCAGGTGAAAAAATCCCGGTGGATGGGGTAATAATTGAGGGTCAAACCAGTGTGGATGAATCCATGATCACCGGGGAGAGCCTGCCGGTGGAAAAATCGGCGGGTGATGAGGTCATCGGCGCAACGCTCAATAAATTTGGCATGGTTCGAGTGCAAACCACCAAAGTGGGTAAAGAAACGGTGCTGGCGCAAATCATCCAATTGGTGGAGGAGGCGCAAGGTTCCAAAGCGCCGATACAAAAAATCGCAGACCAGGTGAGTTCAATATTTGTCCCAGCGGTTCTTGGGATTGCCGCTCTCACCTTTTTAGGCTGGTTCTTCCTGGCCCCGCCTCCAGCAGCGGGAAGCGAAGTTGGTAATTTCACCCGGGCATTAATCCATACGGTGGCGGTACTGGTAATCGCCTGTCCGTGTGCCATGGGTTTGGCCACCCCAACCGCCATCATGGTTGGAACAGGACGTGGGGCGGAGTTGGGGGTACTTTTCCGCAACAGTGAAGCCCTGGAACAGGCGGGCCGGGTGAAGATCATCGCCATGGATAAAACCGGAACCATAACGCGTGGAGAACCGCAGGTGACAGACATCGTTCCTCTCAACGGTTTCGGGCGGGAAGACCTCCTACGACTTGCCGCTAGCGTTGAAAAGGGAAATCGGCATCCCCTGGGAGAGGCTATCCAGGCTGAGGCGGGAAACCAGGGACTGGTGTTGGAGAACCCAATGGAGTTCCAGGTGGAGGCAGGAATGGGGGTGCAGGCCCGGGTAGGAAATCAACGGGTGCTGGTTGGCAATCGGCTGCTCATGAAAACCCATGAGGTGGATGTAAGCGCTTTTGAGGATCGCATCTCATCCCTTGAGGAAAAAGCGAACACCACCATCCTGGTGGCTGTGGATGGCGTAGCGGCGGGCATCCTGGGGGTGGCAGATACCGTTCGCGAAGGGTCAGCGGAAGCGATTCAACAGCTCCACCGGATGGGTTTACAAGTTGCGATGATCACGGGAGATAATCGCATGACCGCGGAGTTGATTGGCAAACAGGTGGGCGTGGACGTAATCCTGGCGGAGGTGCTGCCGGATGGCAAATCCAACGAAATCCGCCGCTTACAGGATGGCGGAAGATTGGTGGCGATGGTAGGTGATGGAATCAACGACGCGCCAGCCTTAGCCAGCGCAGATGTGGGTATTGCCATTGGCACGGGAACCGATGTGGCGATTGCCTCATCTTCCATCACCCTCATGAGTGGAGATATCCGCGGTGTGCCGCGGGCCATTCGATTGTCGCAGTTGACCTTGCGGACAATCCGGGTGAATTTATTCTGGGCGTTCATTTACAATATTATCCTGATTCCGGTGGCGGCGATGGGATGGTTGAACCCGATGCTGGCAGCCGGGGCAATGGCATTTAGCAGTATTTTTGTGGTGACGAATAGTTTACGTCTACGGAAAGCATCCCTGTGAGAATCCAATGCCGAAGAATGAGTATCAACCGGTCAGGCTGGGCGAGTTCTTTGCCGCCTGATGGTAAAATTTATTTGAGAGGTCAACCAATCATATTTCAAAGGTAACCCCGGGTGGTTAAAAGGAGGAGAGATGAGGATTGTAATTGCCAGTGACCATGGTGGGTTTCCATTAAAACCCTTGATTAAACAAGTCGTGCTGGGGGCCGGGCATGATGTGCTGGATGTGGGGACGGACAGCCTGGAAAGCGTGGACTATCCGGATTTTGCCGAGAAAGCTGGACTGGCTATTCAAAGGGGTGAAGCGGAACGGGGAATCATCATTTGTGGCTCGGGGGTGGGAGCCTGCATTGCCGCCAACAAGATGCAAGGGATTTACGCCGGTTTATGCCATGATACTTATACAGCCCACCAGGGGGTGGAGCATGACAACATGAATGTGTTATGCATCGGGGCGCGGGTGATTGGGCCGGAGCTTGCCCGTGAAGTGGTACAAGCTTTCTTGATGGCGCAATTTTTAGGTGAGGAGCGTTTTCAACGCCGCTTCCAAAAAGTGAAATTATTGGAGGAGCGCGCCTGAGAACGGCACGCAGGGGAAACTCTTAAACAACAATTCCAAAAAATAACCTATAATCTACCCATTGTTTATCTTTCCCAAAACCCCGAAAATTTTTAATAGGGGTGATCATTTTTTGATTGAAAGGTTGATGATGGATATTTTCGATAAGTGCTTCAGTTGGACGGATGCCAAAGTTGCCATTGAAGGAGGCTGGTATCCTTATTTTATCCCCCTCTCCGAAAATGAGGGTACAGAGGTGACCTACAAAGGTCACCGGCTGATCATGTGCGGGTCAAATAATTACCTGGGCTTGACCACGCATCCCAAGGTTCGCCAGGCTGCCATTGATGCCGTTGGACGGTTCGGTACGAGTTGCACAGGGTCACGGTTTCTGAATGGCACACTGGAATTACACGAACAGCTGGAACGTGAACTGGCAGATTGGGTGCAAAAACCGGCAGCGCTGGTATTCTCCACCGGGATGCAAACCAACCTCGGTACGGTTTCTGCGCTGGTGGGACGGAACGATTATGTAATTTTGGACAAAGAAGCTCACGCCAGCATCTTGGATGGGGCGCGTTTAGGATATGGGAAGATCGAGCGTTTCCGCCATAACGATATGGAACATCTGGATCGAGTTCTTCAAAGCCTGCCGGATGGCGTTGGAAAAATCATCATTGTGGATGGTCTGTTCAGCATGGGCGGAGACCTGGCCCCGTTGCCGGAAATGATCCCGGTAGCCAGGAAATATAGCGCCCGGATTATGGTGGATGACGCGCACGGAATGGGTGTCATGGGTGGGGGGCGAGGGACGGCAGCTCATTTTGGTGTAACGGACGAAGTTGATTTAATCATGTCAACTTTTTCAAAATCGTTTGCTTCGCTGGGCGGGTTTATTGCTGGAGAGAAGGATGTTGTTGAATACATCAAGCACTTTGGCCGGGCCATGATTTTCAGCGCCAGCATTCCGCCGGCAAATGCTGCCGCAGCCCTGGCTGCCCTGCAAGTAATCCGTGAGGAACCGGAACGGGTGGAGCGGGTGAACCAGGTGGCTGAGAAAATGAGGGCGGGCTACAAGGCACTGGGCTTCAATACCGGCCCTTCTGTAACCCCGATCATTCCGATCATCATTGGGGATGACCAGCGGACCTTCTTTTTCTGGCGCAGGCTGTTTGAGAGCGGGGTGTTTGTCAACCCGGTGATCTCGCCTGCCACCCCGCCAGGTATGCAGCTTTTGCGTACCAGTTATATGGCAACGCACACCGATGAACAAATGGATCAGGTGCTGGGAACTTTTGAAGCAGTGGGCAAAGAAATCGGCGTCATCTAAAATCAACCATGATGAGGACACACGAATAAAGTCATTTCTTATTCGTGTGTCTTCCTGTTTTATGGTGATTATGCTTGGCGTATTCCGCCCGGAACCCAGTGAGGAATTATTTTGAAGCCGAACATCATCCTGTTTGATATTGACGGTGTATTGATTGCGCCTATGGGCTACCGCCTCGCCATGGAAGAAACGTGCCGATATTTCCTGGAACAGGCAGGGGTGGGAAGTTTGGCGCCGGATGGAGAGATTTATTCGCTGTTTGAATCTCAACGGGTGACCAGCGAATGGGACATGGTTCCGCTGGCTTTACTGATCGTATTGGACCAAATATCCCAATTTACACCGCTGCCGGAAATTATTGAAGAGTTGGATGGAGCATTGGCCTGGGTGAAAGCCAATCCACCGGCGATCCGCCAGGTTGAATATCGGGAGGAAATTCTCAAATTTGGTAGCTACATCCGTACGGGGGTTACCGCTGCCCAGGCGATCCTGGAGGCGAAAATCAACGGGCAGGGAGAGAATCTTTTTGTTCGTTTAGGACATCCAAAATTATTATGGAGCCTGTTAGGGGATTCTCGCAACATTCAAAATCAGATTATCCGCAAATTTCAGGAATTTGCCCTGGGGGGAGAGACTTACAGAAAATTGTACGGAGAGGCTCCCCCATATGAAAGAGAATCCAACTTGCTGGCGTATGATCGCAGCATGATCTTACCGGAAGTGAGGGAAACCCTGGAGAAGTTAATCCATCAGCAAAGTTTATATGCAGCCTTATATACCGCCCGTCCTTCACTATTCCCCAGGGAAATTAGGCTGGATTCGCTGGGCTACTCTCCCGAGGCTGAGATGGCTGGAGAAACTTGCGCGATGGAATCTTTCCCGCTGATTGGTTATGGAAAGCTGGGCTACCTGGCAGCCAAAATGGGACGCACGATCCCGGAATTCATTAAACCGGCGCCCCTGCAGGCTATGGCAGCGCTGGCAGCT
>CALESS010000325.1 GCA_937907495.1 uncultured Anaerolineaceae bacterium | reverse complement strand
GCGTGCCCGCAGTGATTTGATCTGGCTCCTGGAGGAACTGGATCAGACCATGCTCATCGCCACTCATGATCTGGATTTTGCCCGTCAGACGTGCAGCAGAACCATGGTCATGGATCAGGGGCGCATTGTCGCGGATGGTCCCACCCGGCTAATCCTGGATGACGAATCGCTGCTTATCCAACACGGTCTGATCATCCAGAAAAAAGACCACTCCCACCGCTATACGAGCAGCGGCTGATAATCCCGTGGTGTTTCTCTCGTCATTTGCAGATACCCCCTGATTTTTGCGCTTAAAATAATTCGCAAACCCAGCGAATGTTTTCACAGAACCACCTGCATGCTGCCGAGTGATTTCCATTCTTCTGACTTCCGCCTGACGCTTACCCCATGTGCGAAAGAAATATCTGGATTCCAATCCCCACAAGAATCACCCCGCCCAGGATTTCCACTCGTTTTCCAAGCAGATCACCCAGTTTCCCCCCGGCGGTCAGGCCCAAGATCGAGAGAAAGAACGTCACCCCCGCAATCACCAGGGAAGGAATAACGACCGGGGTGGAAATCATGGCCATCGAAAATCCTACCGCCAGGGCATCAATGCTGGTTGCCACGCTCAAAATCACCATCATCCGCCCACGGGTCGGGTCCTTCGTCGTCCGCTCCGGGTTCCCCCGCAACCCATTGCGAATCATTCCAAGACCCACATAGCAAAGCAGCCCGAGTGCCAGCCAGTGATCCAACTGTTGAATGTATCCGGCAATCGTCCGCCCGGCCAGCCAGCCCAACAACGTCATCCCACCCTGAAAAAGCCCCAGGTGAAAAGCCAGTCGCAGCCGCGACCTCTGCAAGATTCCCTGCGGGCTGGTTCCCACCCCAATCGAAACAGCCAGAGAATCCATCGCCAGGCCAAGCGCAATCAGAAAAGATGTCAACAAAGATTCCGGCAAATTCTTTCAGACTCCATTCCAGCTCATCGCAACACCAGGGAAGCAGGAAGGCAACGTTTTCTTCCGCTTCACTCATTTCTTCGGCCTCCCCCATCATCCTCTCATCGGGTTGGTTATCATAATCTCCCGGAGAATGCACGTCAAGAGGGAATTTGGACCCAACGGTTAACAAAATCATCAGGTTGAATTTGGAAATTCACCAGGCAGGTTATAATGCAAGATGAAAGCGGAACCATTTTTACCAGAGCCATACCCCCCTTCCGCAGATGAGGCTGTAAATGAGCGAATCTGAAAATCCCAAAAAACCTGAGCTAAATCTCCAACATATTTTCGATGACGGGGTGGCAGCGATCCGAAGGCACGATCTGTATCAGGCGCGGGAACTATTGGAAATTGTCATTTCTGAAGATCCCACCTTTTCTGCCGGTGGCCGCCAGGCGAGCGATGTGTTGGCCGATATCGAATTTCAATTGGCGGAAAAGAACTCCTTCCGGCGTAAAAATCGCCTGCTTGGTGGGATCACCGGCGTTCTGGGTCTGGGCGTGATGCTTCTTGCCATCCTTCTGATCGTCACCTCGAATAACGCCAGCCGCCTTAAGCGCGATAGCTCCTCGGCCAATGCCACCCTTTCCGCCCAGACGGGGCTATTATTTTCTTCCCAGAAAACTGTTACCGCCGCCAATGCTGTGGCAGAATCCGCCCGCGCCACCATGACCACCATGCGCCAGAATCCCGCCGCAGCCCAGGCCACCATTCAAGCATATGAAAGCTTGATGCTTGGTGGCATCACCACCCGGGAGCCGGTTTATGGTCCCTTCTCCGGTCAATTGCTCCATGATGAATCCGAGTTTGTCATTTCGCAGGGCGCCGGCGTCAACCTCAAGAACGCAATTGTCCAGGCCCGCTTCTACAATCCCTATGGGGCAGATGAGAACGCCTTCGATTATGGATTCTTCTTCCGCGATACCGGCGGGGATCAACAATACCGACTGGTGGTCAACTCTGATTTGAAATGGATCCTGGATTTTGTGGACGACCCCGACTGGAGCCTGGTGGAAAATGGATCGTTAAGCAACTTTGACAGGTCACAAGGCGGCAGCAACCTTCTGCGATTGGTGATCCTGGATGACCGCACCCTGTTCTACGTGAATGACGCCTTCATCCACGCCCTGCCCACCCAGGCAAAAATCGTTCCCGGGGATATCTTCATCGTTACAGCCTCGTACGAAGGCCATGAGATTTCCGGTCGCTTCACCCGCTATGAAGATTTCACCATCTGGCCTTTACCCTGATGATTCCCCTCTAATTTTGATTTTGAAGGGCCAGGTTTTCGCTCTTTATCCACCAGGTAAATTCCCGGTTACGCAGCCAACGATTATCTCCAGGTTCGTGACGATCCAGGATTAGAGGGGGCACCCTGCTCAATCGTTGAACGGGGGCTAATAAAAAAAGGGCCATACCCTGGAGAGTACGGCCCGGCTTGTGCTTACCATTCAATCACGGTTTTACGGGCAGCAGCCAGTAATCCGAGGCATCCCCTTCCGCAGTCCAGCCAATCACTCCATCCGCCTTACGCACTTTCCACCACACCCAGTTGTTATAGCAAGCGGGCCCATCAATAATATCAACGATCTCGCCCGGTTGAATCATCCCCACGATTTTAGCGGAAGTATTGGCGGCTTCCCGCACCCGGTTTGGCAGGGGCGGCTCTTCAGAAAGTTTGCCCTTCATCCCCACCTGCAGATGAGAATAATAGGAATTGGGGCAGGCGGCCCAGGCCGTCGGGCTGACGGAAGGGGTTCGATTCGGGGTGGGCGTCTCCGCCGCCAGGGTTCCCTCCAGGGTTGCGGTCGCCTCGGGAGGAACAACCAGCGGGGTAGTCGTCGCGAAGGCAAAGGTCGGGCTGGCGACCAGGCTTGGGGGAGCAGGCGAAATTCCCGCCACGGCACTGGGGATAATTTCAACCCCGCGTGCGGTCAATGGCGACAGCAGCATCCAGCTGCCAATGCCGATCAGAACCAGGCCTGCCAATCCCAGGCTGGCGAATAATATGATTTTTCCAACCGGGGCAGTGCTCATAGCCTTCTCAATTTATCCGCGCCGAAACCAGTTTGTGCTATTAAATACCTTTTTGGCTCGCAGTTTTCCTGCGTCCAAACCGGCCGCATCCACCGCCTGGCCGATCGCCTGCTGGACAGTCAACATTAAACCCATCAAGTCATCCCGCACAAATTTATTGGGGCGCTTGATGAAAAAGTAAAGCCAATCACTCTTGAGGAAGAATCCAGCCAGGGCCGCAGCCACAAAGACAGGGAACAACCAGTTGTAAAAGCGGTTGACCCAGGAGAACAGGAAAGAGACGAAGTTCATTCCGATGATCAGGGAGATCACTAACGTCACTACCGCTGTGCCACCCAACAAAATCAACAAGGGAATCAAATTCAGCCTGGGTTTGACATAGGCATCCCACGAGATGATCAAATCTCTGCCGCGGGCTCCAAAATACACGGCGATGGTTTCACCCTGGGGGCTTTGCACCAGGTGAAAAGTGCGCCCATTGGCGGCCCCTTCTGCCTGTAATTCCTTGCGGACCACCTGCACCTGGGCCGATTTTCGTTCCTCCATCACCCGGTCAAACTCATCGGCAATGGCTGCTCCCTTTTCAGCTCCGTTTTCAATGACATCCCCCCAGGAATCAAGCGTCACCCCAAGCTGATTCACCTGTGTGCCGCTGGCAGCCGGGGCAAACGTTACCGGCCGTGGAACCTGGGGCCTGGGGGCCTCAACCTTCGGCGGCTCAACAGAACCCAGCGGGGGTACAGGAAAAACAGGCGGCTGCACCGTTGACGGCGGATTCTGCTGAAGGGGCGGGGTAACAGGCGGATACGGTGGAACCACAGGCGGTGTAGGCGGAATCACCGGTTGAAAGGATGGCGGTGTAACCGGAGGCTGTGGAACGGACTGTGCGGGTTGAATAGGCTCTACTGGAGCCGCCGGTCGGGCAGCCGTCAAGGGTTTTCCACAATTCTGACAGAATAAATTCTTGGCAGAGTTTTCCGTTTTACAGTTTGCG
>CALESS010000324.1 GCA_937907495.1 uncultured Anaerolineaceae bacterium | reverse complement strand
AGAAGGGGGGGGGGGGGGGGGGGGGGGGGGGGGGGGGGGGGGGTAGAAGGGGGAGGGGGGAAAAACAGGGAAAGGGGGGGGGGGGAAGGAGGGGGGGTGGAGGTGAGAGTGGGCGGTACACAGGCTGCCAGCCACAGGCCAAAAAACAGGATAATCCAGGACCTACGCATGGTGTCCTCCTGCCGGGGTGGGCGGAGACGGCCCCCCGGGCTGGATGAATGCTACCCGGGCAAAGAAAAGCTTAAAGCAGAGACGCTGGCAAATGGAGGTTGGTTCCCGGACGATGGGTAACTTCCCGTCCTTGCGATCTTGAATGACCCTACCCCGTCACCAACGCCGCCAGCAAATCCACCAGGCTTTCCACATCCCGGCGGTCAGCCATTTCACAGGGCGTATGATGGTAGCGCACCGGCAGCGAAAGGCCAGCCGCCCGCACCCCTTGCCCGCCATACACCAGCGGGGTGATGGCTGTACTGATGCCGCTGACCACCTCATCCTGCAGGGGGATGCCCCGCTCCGCCGCCAGACGGCGGATGCGGCGGGCAAAATCCAGATCCGGCACAAAGGCAGCCATTTTGCCGCGGATGGCGTCCATCCACTTGAGCGCCGGCCCTGCCCCCAGCCGCAAATCGGATTGCTGTCCCAGCAGGTCGGGGGTATCGAAAGCCAGCGTCCCATCCACACCCACCAGGAACTCCGGTTGAAAGGCTTGTACCAGGGGCAGGCCGCCCATCAACATCGTCTCCTCCTGCACGCTGAAGGCCAGGGTCAGGTCGCAGGTGGGTGAAACATCCGCGGCCGCCAGCCGCTGTGCCAGGCTGAGCAGCACAAAGCAGCCCAGGCGGTCATCCAACGCCTTGCCGGTCAGGGCATCCCCTTGCAGTTGCAGACCGGAAGCCCAGGTCACACCATCCCCCACCTGGATCCCCCGGGCGTGCGCCTCCTCCGCCGAACCCGCCCGCACATCCAGGTAGATTTGCTCCAGGCTTTGCGCCGCGCCAGCATCCAGATGGGCGGGCAAGGTCCCCGCCAGTGCTGGCAGGCCCGCCCCGCTTTCTGTCCACACGGTGAGCGGGCTGCCAGGCAGCGCCCGCAGGCTCAAGCCGCCCAGCCGGTCCACCAGCAGGTAGCCCTGCGGGGTGATGCGCCGCACAATCAAACCGACTTCGTCCATGTGGGCCAGCAGCATCCAGCGCGGCCCCGGCCCGGGCCGGCGGGCAGCCAGGTTACCCAGCCGGTCCACCGTCACCTCAAAACCGGGGGGCAGGGCTTTTTCGATCCGCCCGGCTACCGGTTTCTCGCGGCCCGGTAAACCAGGGGCGGCTACCAGGTCCCCCAACAGGTTCCAGTCCAACATCTTCACACCTTTCGGGAACGCAATTGCTGCATAAAATTAACTTTTTTGGCAATCACTTCGGCGCTGCCCACATCCGTGCGGTGGGTCAACTCGGTTGGCTCCACCTGCTGCAACAATTCTTCCATCCGGGCGGAAAGCTGACCGGGTTCTGCACCCAGTGCCACCAGGGCCAGGGTGCGCGACCCCAGTGCCCGCAGGCGGCCATTCTCCGCCTCCACCGAGGAATAGACCACGCTCATCCCGGCGGCCTCGATCCGGGCCAGGTCCAGGTCAAAGACCGGCGGATGCGGGTCAACATCCGGGTAGGCGTGCGGTACCAGGTACTTGACCACCGAGGCCTGGCGCTGGAATACGCCCACCTCGGCGGGCAGGCGGCCTTCGGCGGTCATACTGTAGAGTACGGGGATGTCCACAGTCGGGTGGAGCAGCGCATTCAGGTTGATCCCTTCCGGATCGCCAAAACGGGCATTGAACTCAATCACCCGGATGCCGTTGGCGGTGGCCATAAACTGGCCGTAGAGGGCGCCGCGGTAATGCGTGCCGGTTTCCTCATCCAAAGCATTCACCACTTCCTGCAGCAGGCGGTCGGCCTCCACCAGGTCCTCCTTGGTTAAGAATGGCAGGCTGCCATCTGCACAGGTATATGAACCCATGCCGCCAGTCATCGGCCCCAGGTCGCCATCCATGGCATATTTGAAGTCCTGCGCCACCGGCATGGGCAGCAGCTTGCCATCCGAAACGAAGACGATGCGGGAAAACTCCTCGCCCACCAGGCGTTCTTCCAGCAACACTTTGCCATCCCTGCGCATCCACTCCTCGCTGTAATCCAGCGCCTGGGCATCATCCAGCAGGTGGACGCCCATCACCCGCACGCCCTTGCCAGCCGTCAGGCCGATGGGTTTGACCACCACCTGGTCAATATATTGGATAAACTCGGCCGCTTCCGCCCGGTTGGTCACCACCCGCCATTCGGGGGAGCCCCAACCCAGCTTGCGGCGCAGCAGCTCACGCATGAAAGTCTTGTCGCTCTCCAGGCGGGCCTGGGAGGTGGTGGGGCCAAAAGCCGGGATGCCTGCGGCTCGCAGGGCATCCACCGCTCCGGCCAGCAGGGGCGCTTCCGGGCCGATGACCGCCAGGTCCACCTGGCGGGCAGTGCAGAAGCGGGTGATGCCGGGGGCATCGTTCATCTTGCCGATCTCGTATTCCGCCGCCAGCGGCAGGATGCCGGGATTATGCGTGCTGCCAAAAACAAACAATTGATCCCGCCCGGGGTGTTGGGCCAGGTTTTTGGCGATGGCGTGTTCCCGCCCGCCGCTGCCGATGAGGGCGATGCGCATGGGGCTACCTCCTGTGGAAATTTTGAATGATGCTTAATCTTACCATTTTCAATTGCCAATATGAAACTGTTGTTGACACGGATTTTTAACCCGACAACCGCTTGTCTCCTTCTCCCAGCAACGGCAACGGTGGGTCCGGGCTGGGAATCGTTCCGGCCCGGGTTTGGGTTGCTGTTTTGGCAATCC
>CALESS010000323.1 GCA_937907495.1 uncultured Anaerolineaceae bacterium | reverse complement strand
TCTCCCCGGGAGTGATGATAGGCCCGGATGATCATCACTCCGGTAAATTCTCCCTGGGCACCGGCTGCAGGCTGCAAGCTCACCGCAGAATATCCGCTGATTTCAGCCAGCCATTCTTGCAGGGTGTACATCATCGCCAGAGCGCCTTGAATGGTCTCTTCCGGCTGCATGGGGTGAAGAAGGGCAAATCCAGGAAGGCGGGCGGCATCTTCATTTACCTTCGGGTTGTACTTCATGGTGCAAGAACCCAAAGGATAGAAACCTGCATCAATGCAATAATTTAATTTGGAGAGGTTGGTGAAGTGACGCACAACATCCAATTCAGAAAGTTCGGGAAGCGGAAGATCAGAGCGCAGGAGAGCTTCAGGCAGGGGGGAATGCGGCACATCCGAATCCGGGAACTTCACACCAATCCGGCCGGGGGAGGACATTTCATAAATCGTTTTTTCAGCCATGGTTCACCTCCTGCAAAGCATCCCGCAGGGCATCAATTTCTTCCCGAGAATTCATCTCTGTGACGGCAATTAACATATGGTTGGGTAAATCCGGATATTCGATTGAGAGGTCAAACCCTCCTAGAATGCCGTGATCCAGCAGGTGGGAATTTATTTCAGAAACGGGAAGGGGGGTTTGAATGACGAACTCGTTGAAAAATGGGCGGGTATTGACCAATTTGAAGCCAGGAAGGGTGCCGATCTCCTCGGCAGCGTAATGAGCTTTATGGTAACAAAGTTCTGCCACTTTCCGCAGGCCGCTTTTCCCCAGCAGGCTGGTGTAGATGGTGGCGCACAGGGCCAGTAAACCCTGGTTGGTACAAATATTTGAGGTTGCCTTATCGCGGCGTATGTGTTGTTCGCGGGCGGTCAGGGTGAGGACATAACCGCGCTGCCCGGAGGCATCCATTGTCTCGCCAACCAGGCGACCGGCGATTTTTCGGACCAGCTCTTTCTTGACAGCGAAAAGGCCCAGGTAGGGGCCGCCAAGCGAAAGAGGAATGCCGAGGGGCTGGCCTTCCCCCACCACCATATCTGCCCCGAAATCACCGGGAGATTTGAAAAGTGCCAGTGCGAGCGGATTGACCGCGATGCAGAGCAAGGCCCCAAACTCATGGCAGGTGGCGGCTAGATCGGAGTAATCATATAAATTTCCAAAGAAATCCGGGTAACCCACCACAACCAGGCTGGTATTGATATCAATCAGGGATTTAATCTCATCAGGTGTGGAGAATGGCGAAGTGCTGCGTTCATCTCCAACAATCTGGATATTTTCATAGCCATTCATGTAAGTCCGCAGAACCTGGCGAAAATGGGGATGGACACCTGGCGAGAGAATGATTCGATTCCGTTTGCCGCGGAAGTGGTGATAAGCCAGGACGGCAGCTTCGGCAGTGGCGGTTGCCCCATCATAATGAGAGGCGTTGCTAACATCCATCCCGGTCAGGTTCACCACCAGGCTCTGGAATTCGAACACGGCTTGCAGAGTCCCCTGGGAGATTTCGGGTTGATAGGGAGTATAGGCTGTGAAGAACTCTCCCCGGCGCAGCAGGTGGTCTACTGCAGCAGGAACATAATGATTGTATGCACCCGCGCCCAGGAAGCATACCAGATCCCGCACAGATTCATTGGCCTGAGATAGTTCTTGCATCTGAGCGATAGCTTCCATCTCGCTCCGGGCGGGGGGGAGATTGAGCAGCGGAAAGCGAAATTGCGCCGGGACAGCCTCGAAAAGCTCTTCCAGCGTTTTGACGCCTACCGCCGCCAGCATTTCAGTGCGTTCGCGGTCGGTGTGGGGGGTGAACATTAGTGGCTCCGGGTTTCGCAGAATTTATCGTATGCAGCGGCATCCATCAGGCTGTCCAACTCGGCGGGGTTAGCCAATTCGACTTTGAACATCCAACCTGAGCCATACGGGTCGGTGTTGATATCCGCGTAGGCATCAACCAGGGCTTCGTTAATTTCCGTGATGGTGCCCGAAACCGGAGAGGTTACATCTGCGGCAGCTTTGACAGATTCGACCCCGACACAAATTGCATCTTTCTTGACCGTCTCATCCGGAGAAACTTTAAACTCAACGAATACGATGTCAGAGAGGGAGTTTTGTGCGTAGTCTGAAATTCCGATCGTGGCAGTATTGCCATCAACTTTTACCCATTCATCTGTGGTGGAAAAGAGCAGGCTGTTGGGGGTGGTCATATTGGTTCCTCCTAAAAAAGATGTGTGTGGAATTAGCAGGTGACGCTATGGTTTGGCCTCTGTCAACAACAGCGGGAAGCACTAGGAGCAGTTTCCCCGGGGAGCAGCCGATGTTTTTCCAGAGGTTGTGCGCAACCAGGGTCCTTTTACCTGAGAGATTCGCCAGTGGGCTTGCGCGCCCCTGGTTTGCCCCTTCGGTGCCTGTAGGGTCTCTTCCCTGTTTCGAGTAGCTTACAGTACCATTCTAAGGATGGATGCAATAAAAGTCAAGCACAACAGGCTACGGCTCAATCGGATATCCTGCGTTCACCCAAGCGGCAAAACCACCCTGGATAGGCTGAACTTTTTGGAAACCGTTGTTTTTCAAAATGAGCGCTGCACCAGCACTCGCTTCCTCTGCCGGTCAGGTGCAATACGTAATGATCCAGCGGGATGGGGAAAGCTCATTCAAGCGGAGGAGTAATTGATCCTGGGGAATATTGATGGACCCCGGAATATGACTGGCTGCATAGGAATCAGCATCCCGCACATCCAAAAAAATGGCGGAAGAAGAATTCAGAGCCTTGAAGGCATCGGTTAACGCAACACGTTTGATTTCCGGGTAGGGAATATTGGATTGGTCGTTTAAACCTCGCGAGGCAATGAGCAAAGCGATTGCTCCCGCTAATAACAATAAGCCGCCTAACATCACCAGAAGAGGTGCAAGTCTGTTACGCATCAAATATCTCCTTTCATATCGTGGAGTTATTATACCGAATCATTTGATGATAAAGGCCTCCTTCTTGCCCTGATGTATGCAATAAGGAACATTCCAAAGCCTGCCAGACGTATTCCCCCGGCAATGAGCAGGGCGGGACCGATGCCAATCCAGGTAGCGAAGGCCGTACCAGCCAGCGGCGAAAGGAAGGAGGAGAAGTACTGGATGGCTTGTGCCATTGAGACGTACGTGGCGGAGTGTTCTGCAGGAACCGTACGCAGCAGCTCATCGAAAAAGACCAGGTCCAACCCGGCTTGAAAAATCCCAACCACCCCGGCAAACACGGTAATTAACAGGAAGGAACTGGTTTGGGAAACCAGAATGGGATATAAAGCCACGCCCAGCGTTGTCCAGATCAGAACAAAGGAGGTTCCTCTCCGGCGGGACATGCGGGTCCATAAGAAATAGCCAAAAACCATTACGAATGTTTGAGAAGTGGCAATGGCTGCGATCCAGGCATCCGGGGCGTGGATGGTGCGGACAAAGTAGAGCGGCAATAACGGAGCAGCCATCGAAACACCGGTAAGAAAGACGAACCTTTTCAGGATGAAATTGGAGAAGGGTGGATTATTGCGTATCAGCTGGAGAGACTGTTTAAGGTTTCCAACAAAGCTGAAGCGCCTGGAAGCGGGATCAGCAGGAATTGTTCGGTTTGGGATGATGATATGAGACGAATAATAAAAGCTGACCAGACCGCCGAGAGAAAGGGCCAGGAATACGATCTGATAGTTGAGAGGAGAGATGATGCGGTCCAACATCTGACCGATGAAGAAGACTGTAATTGAATTGGTTAAGCCAAAAATGGACCAGCGCCGGCTCAAAAGCTCAAACCGTCCGGATGGACCCGCCACGGAGTTCATCACTACGGAAAAGCAAATCGCCAGCATGGTTTGAGGAATGGTGGCGACAGCCCAAATAATTAAGGTGGCAGAAACCCAGTATTCCTGCGGAAGAACGATGCTCACCAGCCCGGTGAGGGCAAAACAAGCAATGACCGCCAGCCGGCTGAAGGAGAACCAGGGAATAATTTTGGTTTGCCGCTGAAGAAACCAACCCAGGGGGAGCGCCAGGATCAAACCCGTGATAGCCGGCATCCAGGATAACATGCCAACCTGGAAATTGGTGGCTTGGTATCTTGCGAGGAAAACGGGAAGAAATGGAGTGGCGCTATTGGCAATTGCCACCCCCACAGCATCTACCTGCACGTTGACAAAGTTCTGCGGTAGAACATCGCTAGATACCTGGGGCGTTTTAAACCAATGAATGATTTTCTTGAAAGGATTCAATCTCGCTGCCTTGAGGATGCCATACCGAAAACTCGAGCCATCGTATCT
>CALESS010000322.1 GCA_937907495.1 uncultured Anaerolineaceae bacterium | reverse complement strand
GCCTGCCGCTGCGCTACATGCACACCCCGGTGGAGGCGGTCGTCCTGAAGGATATTGCCCGCTGCGGGCGCCTGATGGCTGAATTTATCACCCGCCTGAAACCGGATTACCTGGAAACCTTGCGCTGGGACAAAGAATGATGACCACCGAAACCAAAGTAACCCCTGAATTGTTGGCCCTGCTGGAAAAGCTTTGCAACGCCTGCGCCGTCAGCGGCGATGAGGGCGAAGTTCGCAGCCTGGTGCGGGAAGAGATCAAACCCTATGCCGATGAGCTGCGGGAAGATGCGCTGGGCAACCTGTTGGCGGTTCGCCATGCCCGGACAGCGAATCCTTTGCGGGTGATGCTGGATGCCCACATGGACGAAGTCGGTTTTATGCTGGTGGATTCGGATGGTGAAGGCCTGTTCCGCTTTGAAAAGGTCGGCGGGGTGGATGCCCGCCAACTGGTGGGCAAACCGGTGCTGGTGGGCAAAGATCATATCCCCGGCATTATCGGCGCCCGCCCCATTCACCTGACGACTGCCGAAGAGCGCAGCCGCACCATGCCCCTCGAAAGTCTGCGGATTGACGTAGGCCCTGGCGGCAATGGGAAAGTGAAAGTGGGAGAGCGGGCCACCTTTGCCACTCGTTTCCAACAGGTGGGAGAGAGTATCTTCGCCAAGGCCCTGGATGACCGCCTGGGCGTGGCTACCCTGGTGGAATTGCTCAAAAATCCACCGCCCAACGTGGAATTACAGGTTTCTTTTGCCGTGCAGGAAGAGATCGGATTGCGAGGGGCGCGGGTGGCAGCGTATGCTTTCAACCCCCACCTGGCCTTCGCCATTGATTCCACCCCCGCCAATGATCAGCCGATGTGGGATGGCAGCGAGAACCATTTCTACAATACCAAACTGGGCGCTGGCCCGGCGATTTACACCGCGGATGCCGGCACCCTCGCCGACCCGCGCCTGGTCCGTCTGTTGAGCGAAACCGGAGATGCGCTGGGCATCCCCTATCAATTCCGCCAACCGGGCGGTGGCGGCACGGATGCCGGTTCGATCCACCGGGTGCGCAGCGGCGTGCCTTCTGTTTCGATCTCCATTCCGAGCCGTTACGCCCATACCGCGGTTCTGCTTTGCCGCATCAGCGATTGGGATGCCACGCTGAACTTGATGCATGAAGCCCTCGAGCGCCTGACGCCCGAGCTGCTGGCTAGCGAGCGCAGATAAGTGCTTCAATTTTCAATAATTTCGCAAGCCCCAGGGTTTGCCGGTACAGTACTTATAGGAGATGAATAAATGAAAGAATTGATCCAGAAACTGGTCGAAGCGGTTGGCCCATCCGGCTATGAGGATGGCGTGCGCAGCCTGATCAAGCAGGAAGTTGCCGCCCTGAGTGGAGAAATCTCTGTGGATGCCCTGGGCAACCTGATTGTGCGCAAGGGCAGCAAAGCCGCCAACGGCCTGCGCATCATGCTCTCGGCCCACATGGATGAAATCGGGCTGATTGCCACCCATGTGGATGAAAACGGTTTTGTGCGTTTCACCACCATCGGCGGAGTGCGTCCGCACACCCTGCCCGGCGGGCGGGTACGCTTCCTCAATGGCACCCGCGGGGTGATCGGCGCAGAGCGCACCGAAAATGCTTCCAACGTTTATACCTTTGAGCAGATGTTTGTGGATGTGGGCGCCAGCAGCCGCGAAGATTGCCCGGTAAAAGTGGGCGACTTGATGATCTTTGACCGTCCGTTTGTGGACCTCGGCAACCGCCTGGCTTCCAAGGCCATGGACGACCGGGTGGCTGTGGCTGTGCTGATCGAAGCCCTGCGCCAGCTCCCGGCGGAAAGCCCGCACGAGGTTTATTTTGTCTTCAGCACCCAGGAAGAAGTGGGCCTGCGCGGCGCCACCACCGCTGCCTACGGCATTGACCCTGAACTGGGCATTGCGGTAGATGTGACCGGTTCCGGGGATACCCCCAAAGGCTTGAAGATGGAAGTCGGGCTGGGCAAGGGTGCGGCAATCAAAGTGCGGGATGGCGGTATGCTGGCTGATCCACGCGTCGTACGTTGGATGGTGGATACCGCCGGGAAGGCGGGCATTCCCCACCAGTTGGAAATCCTCGAGGGCGGCACAACCGATGCCCGCGCCATTCAACTAACCCGGGCCGGTGTTCCGGCGGGCTGCATTTCCATCCCCTGCCGCTATATCCACTCGCCTTCAGAGATGGTGGATTACCGCGACGTTCAAAGCTGTGTCCGCTTGCTGGTGGAACTGCTGAGGGGGCCGGTCCACCTCGCATGAAATCATTCAGCCGTGTGCTGCTGGCGCTGGTACTGATGCTGGCAGCCGGTTGCTCCATCCTCGATCCTGCCCGCCTGCTGAACCCGGCCGGGCAGGTGACGCCGGCTGCCCCGCTCACACCGACGGCCCCGGCCGTGGAGACGATGCCCGCGCCTACCATCACGCCCACCCCGCACAACCCATCCACCCTGACGCTCTGGCTGCCGCCCCAGTTCGACCCGCAAAGTGGTTCAGCTGCCGGTCAGCTCTTGCAGATGCGCCTGGACGAATTCCTGCTCAGCCACCCCGATCTGGAGATCAACGTGCGCATCAAGGCTGCCAGCGGCGTGGGCGGATTGTTGGATACGCTCAATGCGGCCAGTGCCGCTGCCCCGGATGCGCTGCCTTCCCTGGTGGCCCTGCCGCGCACGGATTTGGAGACGGCCGCCCTCAAGGGGTTGATTTACCCGCTGGATGGCGGGCCGCTTGATTTACAAAGCCCGGACTGGTACGCTTACGCCCGCCAGCTCTCCGAGGTGCAGGGGGGGCTGTATGGCCTGCCTTTCAGCGGAGATGCCCTGGTGCTGCTCTACCGGCCCTCCAGCTTTCGTGAGCCTCTGCAAACCTGGGAACAAATCCTGCTTTCCGGTCAGCGGTTGGCGCTGCCCGCTGGCGACCCGCAGGCCATGCTCAGCCTGGCGCTCTATCTTTCGGCCAATGGTTCCATTCAAACTGACCAGGGACGCCCCCGGTTGGAAACCGAAGTGTTGAAGCAGGTGCTGGATGTGTACTCCCGGGCCTTGGGCCTGGGGGTGATTCTGCCGGGCACGGTGGATGTGGCTTCGGATGGCCTGGCCTGGCAGACCTATAAGGATGGCGGTGCCCAGATGGTGGCGGGTTGGGCCAGCCGCTACTTGGCATCTCCCCCCGCCGATACTACGGCTGCCTTGCTGCCCTCCCTCGGTGAGCAGCCTTTTGCCCTGGCGGATGGCTGGAGTTGGGCAGTTGCCGATCCACAGCCCGCCCGGCGGCTGCTGGCAATGGAATTGGCGCAATACCTGGTGGAAGCCGAATTTTTGGCGCAGTGGTCTCCGGTCAGCGGGATGTTACCTGTGCGGCCCTCCTCGTTGGAAGCCTGGACAGACGTTCGCAGCCGCGACCAGGCCGGGGAGTTTTCCCTGGCAGCCCATTTACGCCCGGCAAATGATTTGTTCTTCAGCCTGGGACCGGTGTTGCAGCAGGCTGTCCGCCAGGTGTTGACCCGTCAAAGTGATTCCCTGCAAGCCGCGGAGGCCGCGGCAGAAAGGTTCTCCAACCCAAAATTGCCATGAGTAAACTGAATTTCATCCCCGCGTTCATTGCTGCGCATCCACGTCTTTTCTGGGGGGGGATCATCCTGCTGGTTTTCGGTTGGCTGGTGATGAGCTGTGGCTTCACATTCCTGCCCCAGCCCGTAATGGCGGTTCCCACCCCGGAGCCTACCCTCGCTGCGCCAACAGCTACTTCGCTGCCGCCGGCCCGCCAGAACCTGGAGTTTGTTGTCCCCACTGCCACCCCTTTGCCGCAGGAATGGTTTTCAACGCCTGACCAAACCATGGGTATCATCCTGGGCGCCAGCATCTTGCTGCTGGTCATCCTGATCGGCACGCTGATTGCCATGAGCGTCCGGCAAAAAAGCCGTTAATCCGTCATTTCTCCCCCAAAAACCGTAACGGCATTCCCGCCAATTTTCACCCGCTCCTCTTGCAGGTGCAGGGAAAGGCTGCCGCCGCGCCGGGAGACTTGCTCGGCTTTCAGTTCCACCTTGCCCAGTTTTTCGGCCCAGTAGGGGGCCAGTACCGTGTGGGATGAGCCTGTGACCGGGTCTTCGTTTACCCCCACCGCTGGCGCAAAGAAGCGCGAGATGAAATCCACCCTCTCATCCGCCGGGCGGCTGGTCACGATCACGCCGCGGGCTTGCACCCGGGCCAACGCCGTAAAATCGGGTGCGATGGTCAGCACCTCCGCTTCGCTGGCTACTTCCACCAGGTAATCTTCTATGCTGCGTCCCACATAGTCTGCCCGCACCCCCAGCGATTCCAACAGGCCGAAGGGCGCAGGGGCGGGTTGGGCCGGGCGGGCCGGGAAATCCAGCCAGATGAGGCCTGCTTTTTGGCTGGCGGTGAGCAACCCGGAAAGCGTGTAGAACTTGAGGGTTTGATCTGCCGGTGAACGACCCGTGCTCCAAAGAATATGGGCGCTGGAGAGGGTGGCGTGGCCGCACAGGCGCACCTCCACGGCCGGGGTGAACCAGCGCAGGCGGTATCCGTCCCCCTCCGGCAGGAGAAAGGCCGTCTCGGAGAGGTTCATCTCAGCGGCTGCGGCTTGCATCCACTCCGCCGGGCGGGGGGCATCCAGCAGGCAAACACCTGCCGGGTTGCCGCGGAAAAGTTGATCGGTGAAAGCATCCACCTGGTACAGGGGTAGGGACATGGTTGGCTCCTATGGGAAAAAGCGACTCGCATACCTGGCGGGGTGGGTCAGGCTGAATGTTATTTTTGCGCTGATCCAGGGAAGGGACGATCGCGCAGCATCCCCTGGGAAGCAGCCGGTACAATGAAATTCTCTGCCAGTGGTGGAAAACATCGGCTGCAGCGCCCTGGGCGGCCAGGTTTGAGTTGCAGACATCGAATAAAGATATCCGCATTTTATCACGAGTGAAGCCCCGCAATAACAAACTCCCCGGCCGATGAGC
This sequence comes from uncultured Anaerolineaceae bacterium, assembly GCA_937907495.1. GTDB lineage: Bacteria > Chloroflexota > Anaerolineae > Anaerolineales > Anaerolineaceae > CALESS01. The sequence goes on along the minus strand of CALESS010000322.1, from coordinate 6,142 downwards.
CGGGGAGTTGTTTGTGAATGGGTCGAAAAGGACTAGATGCCCTGGACGACGTTGCTGAAGATCTTACCGATGGCCGGGCCGAGGAGGGCCAGGATGACGATGACGACGACGGCGACGAGTACGAGGATCAGAGCGTACTCAACCAAACCTTGGGCTTTTTCTTTCGGGGCAAATAACATGACTGCGTTCTCCTATCAGAATGAATTGATTGACCTCATTATAAATTCGTCCCCAGATTCCACAAGGGGTTGCCACTTTGCAATGGCCTTACATTTGACCGTTTTGAGTCGGAATTGAAAGGTGCAGGAGACGAAGACTCTGCCGTACCCGCGCCTGGCACTCCCCTGCGCCGGGCCAGGCAGGCAAAACAAACTCCCCGGCCGATGAGCCGGGGAGCCGTGTGTGAGTGGGACGGATGGGCTTAGATGCCCTGGACGACGTTGCTGAAGATCTTACCGATGGCCGGGCCAAGCAGGGCCAGGATGACGATGACGACGACAGCGACCAGTACGAGGATCAGCGCGTACTCTACCAAACCTTGAGCTTTTTCTTTCGGGGCAAATAACATGACTGCGTTCTCCTTATCAGAATAAATTTGATTGACTACATTATAAAATCTTGCCATTTTTTTACAACCCTTTGCACTTTGCAAATAACTTGCAGCAGGGAAATTTCTGAATTTATTGCAAGGTATGGTTGGCAGCTCCACCTGGCCAGTGGAGCGGCTTAAAAACCTCTGCCAGCATAAGCAGACCCACGACAAAGCAAACTCCCCGGTCATTGCGGACCGGGGAGCTGTTTGTAAGTTGGCCGACGAGGACTAGATGCCCTGGACGACGTTGCTGAAAATCTTGCCGATAGCCGGGCCGAGTAGGGCCAGGATGACAATGACGACGACGGCGACGAGTACGAGGATCAGAGCGTACTCAACCAAACCTTGGGCTTTTTCTTTCGGGGCAAATAACATGACTGCGTTCTCCTTATCAGAATAAAATTGATTGACTACATTATAAAAAAACGTCATTTTTTTACAACCATTTTCACTTTGCAGAAAGCTTGCAGCGGGCAAAAAATTGCTTCTCTTGTAAGGTCATCCGGGTAAGCTGACTGGTTAAAGGGTTGGCAGGTGCGGGGGTGGGCATTCCTCCCTGCCAGGCACATTCTTCTCCTCAGGAGGAAGCAAAACAAACTCCCCGGCCTGTGCGGACCGGGGAGCCGTGGGTGAGTTGGGCGGATGGATTTAGAGGGAGGTGACGATATTGCTGAAGATCTTGCCAATGGCCGGACCGAGCAGGGCCAGGATGACAATGACGACGACAGCGACGAGTACGAGGATCAGCGCGTACTCAACCAAACCTTGAGCTTTTTCTTTCGGGGCAAATAACATGACTGCGTTCTCCTATCAGAATGAATTGAATGATTACATTATAAAAACTCCTTCTTAAAATACCACAATTGCCACTTTGCAAATGGCTTACATCCCTTAAAATAGAAGGTGTACTTGAAAGGAGGTTGAGATGATTTTATTACTGCTGGATCAAAGCCTGAAGGTCGAAGTCTTTTTCGATCCCGAGGACGATCAATACGAGGACAATGTCTGCCTGTCCTTTGAAGAAGATTGCCCGGAACCCGAGCGTCTCTTCCGCCATGATCAGACCAATATCTACATTACATCCACCCAGGCCATTGCGCTGGCAAACGCCCTGCTGAAAGCAGCTCGTTTCAGCAATACGGCCTCAGAGTAGTTGAAACAGAAAGGATGCTGCCATGGACTCACCGATCCGTCTCGAACCTGATAACTCACCGCCGGAAGAAAGCGGTCGCCCCGGTCATCAGAAACACCGCCGGGATAACATATTCTGGGCGATTGCCCTCATCGTCGTGGGGACCGTGTTGTTCCTGCGCAACGTGTTGCAGGTGCCGGGAAACTTTAACTGGTGGGCGCTGTTCATCCTCATCCCGGTTGCCGGCTCCTTCAGCGGGGCACTGGGGGCCATGCGCAAGAGTGGGCGTTTGAATGCTGCCGCCCGCAGCAGCCTGGGCAGCGGCCTGGTGATGCTGACGGTGGCGTTGATGTTCCTGTTTAACCTGGATTGGACGAAATGGTGGCCGTTGATGCTGATTGTCCCCGGTATTTCGATGATCCTCAGCGGCTTCCCGGATGGCAGTTTGCCACAATACGGCGCCCTGGGCGGTTTCCTAAGCCTGGGGTTGTGGCTTGGCCTGGCGGCGTTGTTACTTGGAGCCGGTTTCTTGCTGGATAACCTCTCCGTTTTTGACCCGGCAACCTTGCTGCCCGCCGGTTGGCGCTGGTGGGGGGCGGTGATTCTGCTGGCCGGGTTCGGAGCGCTGCTCAATGGCCTGCTGTTTCGCAGCGCGGAAACCATTGGCCGCCGAATTTCGTCTTATGGATTGATGCTGATCGGGCTGCTGGCCTGCGTGGTTGGCGCCCTGGCCCTCTTTGGCCTGGACTGGCAATTGCTCACGCCATTGGCCATCATCGCAATTGGTCTTGGCCTGCTTTTCTCACTGATCGGCAGGAAGTGACTTACTCTGTCCATTCTGATTCTACATGTGGCGATGCAGGGGGCCGCTTAACTCGCGGCTCCGCCCGCCGGATCAGATTTTACTTGTATTCCGCTCAAGTTTAGAAAGGATTTCCCGCATGCAAAAACGTTTCCTTCTCCTCCTGGTGGTGTTCGTGCTGGCCCTGGCGGCCTGCGACCCAACCCCCACGCTGCCTCCTTTAGTGGTGGATGTTCCAACGACGACTGCCGAATTTCCCACGGCTGAACCCAAAGCCACCGACCTGCCCGTTACGGACCCTACCCTGCCCCCCACTACCGAAGCAACCCTGGAACCGGCAGAGACCCTGCCCGCGCCTGTGAGTTGCCTCATCGCCTGGGCCGGGGATGGCGCGGTCGCCTGCCAGACAGAAGGCGGCGAAGTACGCACCCTGGTCAGCGGTGTGACCGGCGCCAATACCCCGCGCATTTCACCCTCCGGATTGTGGGTGGCCTACCGGGTCGCTCTCGATAGCCTGGCCGAGCAGCTCTGGCTGGTGGGGGTGGATGGCAGCGCTCCCCGCCTGCTGGTTGACCCGCTCACCATTCCCGCCCCGGAAACGGGCTTTATTTCCACCATTCTGCGGTTTGAATGGCTGGCGGGTGACTCCATGCTGCTCTTTTCCACGGGCAAGGTTCCCAGTACGGATGAGGTTGGCATGTACCTGCCCTATAATTTTGACCTGATGACGGTGGATATGGCCAGCGGCGCCCTGCAAACCCTGCTGGCGCCCGGCAAGGGGGGGATGTTCTATCTTTCTCCCAACCAGCAGTATGTGACCGTCAGCCGGGCGGCTGCCCTGGACCTGTACGCCATCAGCCCCGCCAGCTTTACCACCGTCACCAGCCTGCCCTTCCCGATGATCATCACTTACAGCGAATACAATTACATGCCGGCCATCTTCTGGAGCCTGGATAGTTCCTTCTTCACCTCCCTGGTTCCCTCGGAGGATCCGATGGCCGATATGCCCTACGGCAGCCTGTACCGGGTGGGGGTGGATGGGGCCACCACCCTGCTTTCGCAGCCGCCTGGCAATTTTGTCTTTGGCGGGGGCAGTGTACAGATCTCGCCGGATGGACAATGGCTGGCGAGTGGTCAATACAATTCCATGGGGGAGATGGTGCTCAGCCTCTCCCGCACGGATGGCAGCGCCACCGTGCCGGTTTCCACCATGCAAGGGTTGGATGCCCTGGCCTGGTCCAGGGATAGCCAGCGCCTGGCCTTTATTCTGACCACCAGCAATACCAGTGGAACCCTTTCCACCATTACCACCGCCGGTGCCTCCACGTTGATCACCAATGGCGGGCGGGTGAATGGCGCTCAGTGGCTGGATGGCGAAACCCTGGTCTACCTGACCCGGGATTCCGCCGCCTGGAAGTTGTGGCTGCACAGCCCGGGCAGCGGTGAAAGTCTGATCGCCAGCGGCATGGCGGAAGACGCCCAGTTCGATTTGCGTTAAATGTTTTCCACGGGGTGACCGGAGCCGGTCACCCCGTTTGCGTAAATGGGGAGGTTGGTATGAAAAGTCCACGGTTCGTCAGGCAAAACCGCCACCAGGTGTTGTGGCTGCTGGCCGCGTTGTTCTTTCTGCTCTCAGGGCTTGTCCGCCCGGTGCAGGCAGATGTTGGCCCCAAACCAGGAATGGATTTCGGCTTTGAATTCGAGGGAGAGCCTTCGGAGATCCTCGCCGGTGAGCTGTATGAATGTTTCCAATCGGACTGTTCAGATGCGAAACTGTTGGAAGAGCTGGGGCCGCAGGGCTTTCGCTGTACGGCCGACTCCTGTGCCTCCCTGGCTTATGGCTACCTGGATTACAACAAAATCCGCATCACCTTTGCGGATGGCCGCACCCTGGAAAGCAATATCTTTGGAAAAAAGGCTTTCAACGCGGTTTACACCGTCACCGTGACGGAAAACAGCCTGGAGGTGAAGGAAAAGTGGAAGCCATTGGGCTTCTGCTTTTGCGGCTCGGCTTTCCTGCTGACGTTGCTGCTGGAAACCCTGTTGGCGGGCGCATATTTCAACCTGTTTGGCCTGCCGCGGCTCTTGCTGGGCTGGGTGCCGCTGGTCAGCCTGGCCACGCTGCCGGTGGTATGGTATGTCTTTCCGCTCCTCCCCCTGCCTGAGGTGTGGGTGACCGGTCTCTCCGAGGGCTTTGCCTTCAGCGCCGAAGCCGGCTTGCTCTTCCTGGCATTTCGGGGCGGGGTGTCCTTCAAACACATCCTTAGTTTGAGCTTTTTGATGAATTTTCTCAGCTTTGCGGCCGGTTTGACGTTATAATGGGTTGTAGATCCCACGAATTTGAATAATTACGGAGGCGAGAATGTGGAGTGAATTTAAGAAGTTCATTATGCGGGGGAACGTTGTGGATCTTGCCATTGGTGTCATCATCGGTGGAGCGTTTGGCAAGATTGTCTCGTCGTTTGTCAACGACATCATCATGCCGCCCCTCGGGTTGCTGCTCGGCAAGGTCAATTTCTCCGATCTGTTTATTGACCTTTCCGGTGTGGGGTATCCTTCCCTGGCGGCAGCGCAGGAAGCCGGTGCGCCGACCCTGAACTATGGTTTGTTCATCAACAACATCATTGATTTTCTGATCATTGCTTTTGTGATCTTCATCGTGGTCAAGCAGATCAATAAGCTGGAGGCCCGGGGCAAGAAGGCAGAGGCCGCAGCCGCTCCCACCACCAAGGAATGCCCGTTTTGCTTCACCAGCATTCCGCTCCCGGCGACGCGCTGCCCAAATTGCACTTCCGAACTGAAGTAGGCGCGTGATTCGCCTGGTTATTGCTTCCAACAACCCCGTCAAAGTGCGTGCTGCTTTGGCGGGGTTTCAACTGGCCTTTCCGGAGGGGGAATTTCAAACTGCCAGCATCCAGGTGCCTTCCGGGGTGCCGGCCCAGCCAGTGGGCAGCCCGCAGACTCTGCAGGGCGCCTTCAACCGGGCACAGGCTGCCCGGCTCGGCCAACCCGCGGCGGAGTTTTGGGTTGGGATTGAGGGCGGGGTGGAATGGGATAGCCCGGATTTGTATGCCTTTGCCTGGGTGGTGATTTGTTCGCCAACCCTTACCGGCCGCGGCCGAACCGGTGCATTTTTGCTGCCACCCCGGGTGGCCCACCTGGTGCAACAGGGCATGGAATTGGGGGATGCAGATGATGTGGTCTTTGGCCGCTCCAACAGCAAACAGGAGGAGGGTGCCATCGGCCTGCTGACGAACAATTTGCTCGACCGGGCCGGTTTGTACCAACATGCGGTTTTACTGGCCCTGGTGCCGTTCTTAAACCCGGAGTTGTATTCGTAACCAGGTGGGTAGGGGAGGTGGTTTTTCGGGTTTGTCCTGGGCGTCCGTCCCCTGACCCATCTGCGAGATGGGCACGGGAGGGTAACCTAAACGTCAATCCGGAGCATCCGTCCCGTGCCCCTACGGATCTATCCAGGGCGTCCGTCCCGTGACCGCATGAATCTGTACAGATCGGGGTAGGGGCACGGGAGGTTAACCTAAATGTCAATCCGGAGCATCTGTCCCGTGCCCCTACGGATCTATCCAGGGCGTCCGTCCCATGACCCATCTGCGAG
>CALESS010000321.1 GCA_937907495.1 uncultured Anaerolineaceae bacterium | reverse complement strand
CTGGATGCTGCCCTCGGCCATCGGCCCCGGGGCGGCGGGTATCATTCTCGATAATTACAACCCCAACCTGCTGTGGTACATCGGTGCCGGGGTATGCTCGGTTTCGGTGCTGGGGTTTCTTTTCCTGCATCTGCGCCTGGGCAGCCAGGCGCGCTTCTCTCCCGCCCCGGTCAGCTCACAGCAGCCGGAACAGCCCGGCGTGCTATAATTGCCCCATGGAACTGGTGATGCTTTCCGAACTGATGCAGCACTGGTAGATCATTCCAATAATGCCCACCCCTCCACCATCCCAACCGCACTCCGCCCGTGGATATAGCGCCGCCCTGGGGGCTGCGCTCTTTCTTTCCACCACTGCCATCTTCATGCGCCACCTGACGGTGACCTACCAGCTGCCAGCCCTGGTGCTGGCCTTTTGGCGGGCACTCTTCATCGTCATAACGCTTTTCCCCTTCCTGGCATTCGGCGGTGCCCGGCGGCTGGGCAGCGGATTGCCCCACCTGCGCTACCTGGCAGTCTATGGCCTGGTGCTGGCGCTTTTTAACTCCATGTGGACCCTCTCCGTTGCGCTGAATGGCGCGGCGGTGGCTACCGTGCTGGCTTACTCCTCGGCGGCTTTTACGGTGCTGCTGGGGCGAGAGATTCTGAAAGAAAGCCTGACGCCGGTCAAGATCGTGGCGGTCATCTTCAGCCTGGGGGGCTGCGTGCTGGTCTCGGGTGCGCTGGATACAACCGTGCTGCTCAACCTGGGGGGGATTCTGGCCGGGGTGCTGGGCGGCCTGGGGTATGCAGCCTACAGCCTGATGGGGCGCTCCGCCGCCGGGCGCGGCCTGAACCCGTGGGTGACCCTGCTCTACACATTCACTTTTTCGGCCTTCTTTCTGCTGGTTTTCAACTTGCTGGGCGGCGGCTGGCTGCCCGGGGCGGCCCCCCGCCCGGCGGACCTGGGCTGGCTGGGTTCGGCCTGGCAGGGCTGGCTGGTGCTGTTTGTGCTGGCTGCCGGCCCCAGCCTGGCTGGTTTTGGACTTTATAACGTGGCGCTCAGCCACCTGCCCTCCTCCATTGCCAACCTGGTGGTGACGCTAGAGCCGATTTTCACCGCCATCTTCGCTTATTTGATCTTCGGCGAACAGTTGACCCCCCTGCAGATGCTGGGCGGGCTGCTCATCCTGGGCGGGGTGGCTTCCCTGCGCGGCTTTGACCTGTGGCAGGCGCGGCACCAGCGACTGGCCGTGGGATAGCCCCCCGGCGAATGGATGGCTCTCATTGGACGTGCTGAAAGGAAAACTGATGACAAAAAAGACGCTCTCTGCTATGACCCTGGCGGTCCTGGTCTGCAACCAGGCTGATTCGATCCTCTCCACCCGTTTGAGCGAAGTGAAAGCGACCTTTGAAGGATTCAGCGGGGAAAAGCACAGCGGATTCACCCGCCCGGCGGACAGCCGCACCCCCTATTACACCCGCGGCACGCCCATCCGCAATGACCGGCAGATTTCGATTCTCTCGCAGGAGGAATTGGGGCAGGCGGCAACCAACCTGGGCCTGGCGGAGATTATGCCGGAGTGGGTAGGCGCCAATCTGCTGCTTACGGGCATTCCGCACCTCTCGCAATTACCGCCCAACACCCGGCTGGTGTTTACCAGCGGAGCAGTACTGCGGGTGACAACAGAAAACCACCCCTGCAAGCTGGCGGGCCGGACGATTGCCGCCCGGGTGGGGCGACCGGAGATTGGCGAGCTTTTTCCAAAGGCCGCGGCCGGGCTGCGCGGGGTGGTGGCGGTGGTGGAACTGCCGGGATGGGTGCGCCCCGGCGATGTGGTGAGCGTGGAGGTCCCGCGCCAGGTGCTGTACGAGGGTTGATTTTTCAGCGCGCCGGTGCGGTGAAAAGAATTGATTGTATTAATAGGGACAAGAAGATTTAGCCGTTAAGCTGCGGATGACCAGGAGAAGAGGTTAATATTCTTTCGGTTGTTGCAGGGTAAATCATCTCCTTCGCTTGCTGCAGCCAGCGCGCCCCCTACCTGGAAGGTGGAAATTTTACTTCCTCAACAGAACATTCATCTCCCGCAGGCAGCCGCACAGCACGAGGATCTCGCCGAACATCTCCAGCCATTCTTTCACGACGATGGGGAAATGCAGCCGGCCGCCGCCCACCCCGCCGAGGACAAAAACCACCAGCCCGCTGATGATCCACCCTTGCAGGGGACGATCGGTGCGCTTGATGATGAAGAAGTAAACCCCCACCCCGATCACCAGCAGCAGCCCGAGCGGCAGGTAAATGGCTGCGATGGCGGGCAGGAAGAAGGTGTGGAAGAGTACTTCGCGCAATTGGGCGGCCTCCTCCAGCGAGAGCAGCAGAAAAATCACGGCAAACCCCAACCAGAAAACAGCCCACTTTGACCCGCCCCGGCGCAGGTAAAAAATCACCAGGCTGGCCAGGGTGATGCTGAAGAGCAGGATGGTGGCGTACCAGTTGGGGAGGTTGGCTTCGTTCTCCAGGTTGAAGGCCGAGATCAGCGCGTCGTAGCGGAAGCCGGTGGGCGAAACGGGCGGCGCCAGGCTCACCCAGAGGTGGGCCGCAGCCAGCAGCAGGCTGCCAGCCAGCAGGGACCAGAAGACTTTGCGAACAGGAATGGGCATGGCTTGATTATATGCGGATATTGAAAATGGGGGGCGGGCAGCCGCCTGGGGGAAGGCATAATACAATTTCCGCCGTCCGCGCCGGGTGATGCCAACTCAATGGCAGGCGGCGAGGAGAGCCGCCCTAGCCCTGGGGCCAGCCCAGCATCAATGCCTCGAACAGCAGGCGGGCGTTCAGGCTCTGATCCAGGCCTTGCAGGGCCGCCTCGTTGGTCAGGGTGCTGGCAAGGGTTGCCGGCAGGCCGAGGGTCTCCCCCAGGCGGTGGATCTCCTCCTCGTGCTGGAGGTTGGCGATGTTGCTGGCGTCGCCGGCGGCAGACAGCATGGCATCCCGCCAGAGCGAAAGCCAGGCTTGCAGTACAGAGCGCATCCGTTCGCGGTTGCCATCCCGGGTTAACTTTTCCACATAGCTAAAGCGCTCGCGGCGCTTCATTTTTATCAAATCAAACCCCTCGGTGACCCAGGCCTGGTGCTGCTCCACCAGTTCCGGGTGGGCATGCAATTGCAGCGCCTGGCCCACCCGCCCGCCGGAAAGGTGTGCCAGCAGGCGCGCTTCCTTGGCCGGCAGATTCCAGCGCTCTTGCAGGGCCGTGTTCAAATGCTCCGGCTCCAGCGGACGCAGGCGCAAAACCTCGCAGCGCGAGACGATGGTGGGGAGCAGTGCCTCCGGCGCATCGGCGGTCAACAACAGGATGACGCGGGGCGGGGCTTCTTCCAGGGTCTTCAGCAGGGCGTTTTGGGCGCTGGGCGTGGCATCTTGAAAGCGCAGCAGCAATGCGACCCGGTAATTGGCCTGGTAGGGCGCCAGAGAAAGGTTGCGCTGCAATTCCCGCACGGCATCCACCTTGAGGGTGCGGTTCTCGCCCTCGGATTGCAGGATGGAGAGATCGGGGTGCTGCATGCGTTCGATCTGGCTGCAGGTACGGCAGATGCGGCACGGGATGCCGGCTTCGGGCGGCTGGGGGCAATTGAGGGCCTGGGCAAAGCGCAGCGCCAGGCTGCGCCGCCCCACCCCCGGCGGGCCGGCAAACAAATAGGCGTGGCGCGCCTCGGAGCGGCTGATGTGCTGCTGCAAGAGGTGGGCAGCCCAGTCATGGCCCAGCAGATCCCAATTCATGGGCAGGCTCAGCGCGCCATCATTTGCGCCATCTCCAGGTATTCCATGGAGACTTGTTTGGGGTGGGAAATCACTGTTTCGAGGGGGATGGGGACGATCTCCCGACCGTTGAGCGCCGTCATGACGTTGGTCTGGCCGCGGTTGAGAAACTCCACCGCCTTAATCCCAAAACGGGTGGCCAGCTGGCGGTCAAATGCGCTGGGCTTGCCGCCGCGCTGGATATGCCCGAGGATGGTGACGCGGGTGGTGAAGCCCAGGTCCATGGCGTCAATCTCTTTGGCG
>CALESS010000320.1 GCA_937907495.1 uncultured Anaerolineaceae bacterium | reverse complement strand
CGCCAAAGAAATTGACATCACCTGGTTTGCCTCGGTCTGGGATGAACCCGCGGTGGATTTCCTGGAAGCTTTTTCTCCGGTGGCTTTCAAGATTCCCTCGGCTTCCCTCACCGATCACGCGTTGCTGCGCCACTTGCGGCAGACCGGGCGGCCGCTCATTCTCTCCACGGGTATGTCCACCATGGATGAGATTCGGGCGGCAGTAGATGTGCTGGGTCGGGAAAATTTGTTGATCACCCATGCCACCAGTACCTACCCCTGCGATCCGCAGGAGTTGAATCTGCGCATGATCCCCACCCTGCGCCAGGCGTTTGACATCCCAATCGGCTATTCCGGGCATGAGGTGGGCCTGGTGCCTTCTGCGGTGGCGGTGGCCCTGGGTGCCTGCATGGTGGAACGCCACATCACCCTGGATCGGGCCATGTGGGGCAGCGACCAGGCCGCCTCCGTGGAACCCAGCGGTTTTGAACGGCTTGTCAAGTATATCCGCGTCACCGAGCAATCGCTTGGGGATGGTGTCAAAGTAGTTTACGAGAGCGAGATGGGCGCCCGCAAGAAGTTGCGCCGCGTCACTTGAGGAGCGGGATGTTAAACCGTGTGCGGCGCGGCATCAATCGGCGCTTTCGCCACTGGCGCGGTAACCGTCACATCATTCGTTTGCAGCAGGCAGTGATGGATCATTCCCCCCGCCCTTCGATTGCGCCGGTGGTGTTCTTCAATGCTTCCACCCGTCTGGCGGGTGTTTCGTTGAACGCTGCCTACAGCCTGTTGACCAGCCTGGCCCTCAGTTTAAATGGGGTGGGGGTGGCGCATTTCGTCTGCCAATCCGGCCTTACCCCCTGCGTGCTGGGTACTGATAAAGATCAGCCGTATGCCGCCCCGCCCTGCGCTGAATGTATTGCCCAATCCCGGGTGCTGACCCGCGGCGCCATTCCCCGCCACCTGATTCCCATCCAGCAGCCAGAGATGGAAGCGGCCCTGGCGGGTCTTTCCGTGAGCGAGATGATGGGTTTTGAATGGAAGGGCGCACCCCTCGGACGGCTGACCCTGCCGGCCCTGCGCTGGGTGCTGCGCCGTCACCACTTGCCAGAGGATGAACCGACCCGCTATTTGTTCCGCCAATATTTGATTTCCGCCGGGCGGGTGGTACAGCAATTTGGCGCCTTCCTGGATGAAATCAAACCACAGGCGGTGGTGGTGTTTAATGGCCAATTCTACCCGGAGGCGGCTGCCCGCTGGGCTGCCCAGCGCCGCGGCCTGCGCGTCATCTCTCACGAGATCGGTCTGCGGCCCTTCACAGCCTATTTCACCGCTGGCGATGCCACTGCTTATCCAATCCATATCCCCGAAGATTTTCAGCTCACCCCCGCCCAAAACCAGCGCCTGGATTCCTACCTGGAGAAGCGTTTCCAGGGCAACTTCAGCATGGGTGGCGTGCGCTTCTGGCCAGAGATGCACCCGCTTTCTCCGCAAATTCTGGAAAAGGCTGCCAACTTTGAGCAGATCGTTCCGGTTTTTACCAATGTCATCTTCGATACCAGCCAGGCACACGCCAATACCATCTTTGAGCACATGTTTGCCTGGTTGGATGATACCCTGGCGGTTATTCAGCGCCACCCGGAGACGCTGTTTGTCATTCGGGCTCATCCGGATGAATCACGACCGGGTAAGGCCAGCCGTGAAACCGTGGCTGAGTGGGTCAAACGGCGGGCTGTTGAGAGCCAACCCAATGTGGTCTTTGTAGACTCGCATGAATTTCTCAGCTCTTATGAGCTGATCCAGCGTTCCAAGTTCGTAATGACGTATAACTCCACCATCGGGTTGGAGGCTTCGCTGATGGGCGCGGCGGTGTTGTGCGCCGGACGGGCCCGTTTCACCCAATTACCTACGGTCTTCTTTCCCCAAACCCGCATGGAATATAACCGCCGGTTGGAGGAAATGTTAACCGCCGCAGAGATCTCCGTGCCGCCGGAATTCCAAATCAATGCCCGCCGCTTCCTTTACTACCAGTTGTTCCGCGTCTCCCTGCCCCTGGAGGATTTGCTGGAGGAAGATGGCGTCTGGCGCGGCTATGTACGCCTAAAACCCGGCCTCACCTGGCGGGATTTACTGCCACAGAACTCTCCCACCCTCAAGGTGGCGCTGGAAGGCATCCTGAGCGGTGCGCCATTCGAAATGGACTTATGACCCCGGCCTGTTCGATCATTATCCGTGCCTATAATGAGGAGCGCCATCTGGGGCGACTGCTGGAAGGGATTGCCGGCCAAACCGTGCAGGATGTGCAGATCATCCTGGTGGATTCGGGTTCCACCGACCGCACCCTGGAGATCGCCCGCCAGTACCCGGTGCAGGTGGTCAGCATCCGCCCCCAGGATTTCAGTTTTGGCCGGTCACTCAACCTGGGACTGGAAACGGCCAGGGCGGAACTGGCTGTGCTTGCCTCCGCCCACGTTTATCCGGTCTACCCGGATTGGCTGGAGAATCTATTGGCTGGCTTTACGGATGTCAAAACAGCCCTGGTATATGGCAAACAGCGGGGTGCGGCTGTTTCCCATTTTTCGGAGCAGCGCATTTTCCACCACTGGTATCCGGACCAGTCCATCCGTCACCAGGCGCACCCGTTCTGCAACAACGCCAACGCCGCCATTCGCCGCAGCCTCTGGCAGGAGAACCCCTACAACGAGCTGCTGCCCGGCCTGGAAGATTTGGCCTGGGCTCGCCAGGTTTTTGAAAAGGGCTTTTCCATCCACTACTCGGCAGAGGCCGAGGTGGTCCACGTCCACAATGAGAGTTGGCAGGGCGTTTACAACCGCTACCGGCGGGAAGGGATGGCCTTTAAGGCTCTCTATCCACAGGAGAATTTCGGCTTTGGAGACTACCTCCGCCTGTTGATGGTGAATGTACTGGATGATTGGAAGGCCGCCATCCGGCAGAAGGTACTGAGCAAGGTCTGGCTGGATGTGCTGCGCTTTCGCAACCGGCAATTTCGCGGCACCTGGCATGGATACCGCCAAGCCGGACCGCTGACCTGGCAGTTAAAGCAGACCTTTTATTACCCGCGCCCACCGCAAAGCGCCAGTCAACGGCGGCCGGTGGAGCCGATTCAATATCAAGATGCAGCGGGCGAAACCAGCCCCCCACGACGAGGTTCCGATGGAAATTAAGAAAATTGCCGCCCTGGTGCCG
>CALESS010000319.1 GCA_937907495.1 uncultured Anaerolineaceae bacterium | reverse complement strand
CCCGAACATGTTTGGCCTGTTAAGCTCCTCTTCCGATGAGCGCGACCTGTTGGAGCTGACTCTGCGCAACCCGGGGCTCTTTGGGGTGCGCCTGCGTGAGCTGGATTTGCCGGGTGAATCGCTGGTGCTTTCCATCAAGCGGGAAGGGGAGTTGCTCATCCCGCACGGCAATACCCGGCTGGAGGAGGATGACCAGGTCTCCATCCTGGTGCACACCGGAGCCAGCGCAGAAGTGGCCTCGCTATTCTCGCGGCCCTAAATCCTCCGCTGAATCAGGCAAGGAAACGGTTGGAAGTTGAAAACCTCCTCCGCTTGGAACCTGCCATCCTGCCCGTCTCTACTTCTGCAAACTTGATGCTTCCTACGAAAGAGAGGCTGCCCGCTATTTTCATCCTCTCATAGAGGGGTATTTGCATTTCCGTGGCGAGAAGATGGCAGCCCGGCGGCGGGGAAATCTAATTCGCCCGAACAGGGTTATCATAACCGGAGGAGATTTTCGCTATGTCCAATCCAAATTACAAAGTGTATGGCTATCGCTGGGTGGTGCTGGGCGTGTTCATGCTCATCAATATCGCCATCCAAATCCTCTGGATTTGTTTCGCTCCGATCACCGGGCCGGCGGCTGAATTCTACGGGGTTTCCACCCTCTCCATCGGTTTCCTGGCGATGTCCTTTATGTTTGTCTATCTGCCGATCTCCATGCCAATCTCCTGGCTGATTGATCGGCTGGGGTTCTACAAGGCGGTGAGCATCGGTGCCGTATTGATGGGCGTTTTTGCCGTCTTGCGCGGCCTCTTCGCCACCGATTTTACCTGGGTGCTGATCACCACGCTGGGGCTGGGTGTGGCTCAACCCTTCCTGATGAATGCCTATAGCACGGTGGCAGCCAAATGGTTCCCCCTCGAGGAGCGGGCCACCGCTTCCGGGTTGGCGGTGGTGGCGAACTTTATCGGTATTGCACTGGGAGAGGTGTTTACTCCGCTCTTGTTCCTGGAGTTCGGACTTCCAGCCACCCTGCTGCTGTATGGTGGCGTTGCCATGCTGACCGCCATCCTGTTCGTAGCTTTTGCCAGGGAAGCTCCCCCCACACCGCCAGGTTTGGAAGGAACAGCCGGGCGCGCCCTGATGCTGGATGGCCTGAAAAGTATGTTGAAGATGAAAGACATCTGGATCTTGATGGCGCTCTTCCTGGTGGGCATGGGCGTTTTCAACGGTATTTCCACCTGGATTGAAGAAATCGTCCGGCCGCGCGGCTTCAGCATCACCCAGGCCGGGAGCCTGGGCGGCGCCCTCTTGCTGGGCGGCGTGATCGGGGCGGCTATCATCCCCCTGCTCTCCGATCGTCTTCACAAACGGAAAATCTTCTTGCAGGTAGGCCTGATCCTGGCGGTGCCGGGGTTGGTCGGCATGACCTTCACTTCGTCCTTCTGGATCATGGCGGGCTCCATGTTCGTGCTGGGCTTCTTCCTGATGAGCCTGGCGCCGATTGGTTACCAGTATGCCGCCGAGATTACCCTGCCCGCACCGGAAGGCACCTCCAACGGCCTGCTGAACCTGGTGGGGCAGGCTTCGGTCGTCTTTATTTATGGCATGGAGGTTTTTAAATCCGCGGATGGCTCATTCACCGGTTCGCTGATGATCATGCTGCTGCTGATGATCGCAGCCGCCGGGTTGGTGTTGCTGCTCCGGGAATCTTCCATGATGAAGCCCGGCCCGGAGCTGCCTTTGGAACCGTTATTGGAGGCGCCGGAGGAACTTTAAAACAAGGCAGAAGTGCGCTGCGTTTATTCCTATCCCTTGGCGGATTTTGCAAACGAAGCAAAATCGAGGCCGGTCGGTTCCTGAAAGACGCGCAGGTCAAAGTAGTTGGCGGCTGCCAGCAGGTGGTCAAAAATTTCCGCCTGGATGGATTCGTATTTTTCCCATTCAGTGGTTTTGGCGAAGACATACAACTCCACGGGCAGGCCGGTGGGGCCGGGGGAAAGCACCCGCACCAGGAAGGGCATACCGCTGGTATAAATATCGGGCCGGCCCTTTAGATAGGCAATAATATAGGCGCGGAAAACTTCGATGTTGGTGATCTGCAGCCCATCCAGCGGGGAGTCGAAATGCTCGGCATGCTCAATTTTATATTCCTCCAACCGGGCGGTTTTCTCCGGCAGGAACTCGTTCAGCAGGTCAATCTTTTTCAACCGCTCCAACATTTCCCGGTCGCAGAACTTGATACTGATCATATCCACGGTTACGGAGCGCTGGATGCGCCGCCCGCCGCTCTCCTTCATGCCGCGCCAGTTCCGGAAGGCCACATCCACAATTTTATAGGTGGGGATGACGGAGTAGGTCATATCAAAATTGCGGATTTTAATCGTCTGCAGGTTGATGTTGACCACGTCACCATCTGCTTCGTAACTGGGTACTTCCACCCAATCACCCTCTTTCAGCAGGTCGTTGGCGGCGATCTGAATGCTGGCGACCAGCGAAAGGATGGTGTTCTGGAAGATGAGCATGATCACCGCCGCCAGCGCCCCCAGGCCGGTCAGCAGGACAATGGGTGATTCGTCGGTTAGCAGGGTGATGCTGAGGATGATGCCGACAACGATAAATAGTAGCTTGGCGATATCCAAATAGCCCTGGATGCTGACGCCATTGTAGTTGGGGCGTCCTTCATAAATTTCATTGGTGGCGTCCAAAAAGCCGTTGAGGGTGAGCACTGAAAGCCAGAGGATGAAAAACAGAGCCACCTTCGAGAGCAGGATCTCGACATTCGGGAAGAGGAAAGCCAGGACGTAGATCACGGTGAGGGGCGCCAGCCAGGCCATCCGGAAGGGGCGCAGGCGGCGTACCAGGATGTCATCCACCTTGGACTTGGTGCGCGCGGCCAGCGTCATCAGCAGGCGGGCAATTCCGTAGCGGAACAGGACGAAGAGCAATATGCTGAGGACAGCCAAACCGCCGGCTGCCAGGGCCGGGGTGGCCTGTAACTGCGTGATCCATTCGCTGGTGGTCATTCTTCCTCCACGGAAAACAAGATAATTGGATGTATTTTATCTTATATTAATATGGAATTCCAGTAGGAAGGTTGACGGGTCTCTCGATCGTTCGAGGAGGACAGGTGGATTCGGTCAAAGCGGCGGGCGCAGATTAGCCTGCTGCTCCCCCGCATGGGAAAATTCCTCACACAAGCCCCTGCGAAGCCCCCCATAACGACTCCCGGTTGGCACTGCTGCGTGATAAAATCAAGCGTTACCTATGATTAGGCGCAGCAATCCCCACCCTGCCCTTCCGCACCGCTCCGTATCTTTGGGGAGAAATTTTTCAGATAAGAGATCATCCATGAACCTGCTGAACAAAATTCGCAGTTATCCCCGCCTGGGTAT
>CALESS010000318.1 GCA_937907495.1 uncultured Anaerolineaceae bacterium | reverse complement strand
ACCCAGCCGGCGATCAGCCCCAGCGCCAGGGCAAACAGGACGGAGAGCAACACCAGCCCGAAGGCCAACTCCAGCCCGAAAGCGGCGGCATATATTTCAAACAGCAGGCCCATCGCCAGGCCTTGCAGTAAAAACCAGGTCAGGAAGGCGGCAATTTTTTCGTCATACAGGCGGGTGCGCGGCAGGGGGGAGGCGAGCAATAAAGCCAGCAACCCGCCCTCCCGCTCCACCGTCAGCAGTTGCCCGCCGGCACAGGCAGCCTGGATGCCCAACCCCAATGGCAGCAAGATGCCCAGCCCTAAACCCGCCAGCCAGCTCAACCACCCGCGGCTCCCGGCCAGTTGCACCTGCCAATCTCCGAACCAACCGGAAGGGGGCAGGCGCAGCAAAGGTAAAAAGATGAACAACAGCAGCCCAAATGACAGCCAACCCAGCCCCCAACGGAGAGCCGGGCGGCGGAAATCCCGCAGGGTTTGCAGCAGCAGGCTAGAGCGCGGCATGGGCCCCCACCCCGTACCAGCGCTGGAAGGTTTCCTCCAGGCTGAGGTGCTGGCAGAGGAAATCCGCCACCGGAAGCTGGCTGGCCAGGCGAATGAGCGGCTCAGGATTGCCGCGCACCATGCACTGCACCAGGTTCTCTTCCACCCGCAATTCCTCGAGGTTGGGTAACCCCTGGAATAATTCCCGGGCCACCGGGCAGGCAAAGCGCATCTCCACCTGGCGCAGGGAGTGACCACGCAGGTGCACCCCGCGCGCCACCTCCAGCACCCGGCCGGCATGGAGGATGGCGACCCGGTCGCAGACGCGTTCCATCTCGGCTACGCTATCGGAGGTGTAAAACACGGCCTGGCCCTGGGAGCGGGCCCGCCCCACCCAATGGAAGAAGGTGTTGAGAGCTGCCGAATCCAGGTTTTGGGCCGGATCGTCCAAAATCAGCAAATCCGGTTTGCCCATAAAAGCCTGCACCAGGCCCAGTTTCTGCCGTTCCAGTGCGGAAGCGTGGATCAGGCGCCGGGAGAGATCGAGATCTAATTCTTCGGCCAGGGCGTATGCTTCGCTCCAGGTGACCTGCGGGCGCAGGCCTGCCAGGTAGCGCAGCATCTGCTCGGCGGTCATCAATGGGTGGAGGGAAAAGTTAGCCGGCAAAAAACCTACCCGGCGGCGGAGTTCCAGCGATTGTTTGCGGGCATCCATGCCCAATACCAGCGCCCGCCCGGAGGTGGGGCGGATAAAATCCAGCAGCAGGCGCACCAGGGTCGTTTTTCCGGCGCCTTGCAAGCCAAGCACGCCGAACACCTCGCCGGGTTCAACTTCCAGCATCAGGTCCGTCACCCCCGCCTGGCGGTGGTAAGCCTTGGTTAATTTTTCAGTCCGGATCACCAGATATCGCATCGGTAACCTCCTCATCCATCGTCCGTAACCAGCGGGCTGTTGCCGGTTCTTCAGCCGGGGTTAAAAACAACCGGCTGGTCAGGGAGGACCAGCCGGCAGACGGATGAAAAGTTAACCGCCGCTCAGGAGGTGCTCTCCCGTCGGGATTGCCAGGCCAAGGTCAACTGCTGGGAAAACTCGTTCACCAGCTCGGCCCACTCCATCATCTCCAACAGGCGTTGCTGGCCCGGAGAGCCGGGTTCCAACCCTTCCAGGCCTTCTTCCGCCAGCTCCTTGAGGGGCAGGATATCAGCCAGGCGGAGCTGCAGGGCGTTTTCCCAGGCATCTTCGGCGAACTCAAAAAAGTCCACCCGTTCACCGGGTAACGACACTTTCTCCACCAGCCCGGTCAGTAACAGCGTGCGCAGATTGGTGCTGATGCTGCTGCGGCTGACCTGCAGGGCTTCGGCCATCTCCTCGGAGGAAATGGGGCGGGGTGTGACCAGGAGCAGACCGAGGATGCGCCCGCCAATGCGGGGAACCCCGTAGCTCTCGTAGTGCAACCCCATATTTTCAACGAACTCGGATAGCGCCAGGTCGTCGTCCCCGATAAGGGGAGGCTTACTACCTTCTATGGCACTATCGCCTTGCTCTGACTCCATCTATTACTCCCTGTCATCCAGTTAAATCCGGCTGACGATTAAAAGAAACAACGCTAGATTGTTATTATAGGATGTTCGCTCATTTCTGTCAAGACTGAAATAACTGTAAAGCGTGTAGGAATTGCAAAAACCGTCCTCCTCGAATCCTTCCAGTTTTCTGCCTCCTGCGGGATGGGTAGGTAGGCAAACTGCAGATTTAGTGAAAAAAGGCCCGGTTGAGGGACGGGTCCGTGAGCCATATCGGTAGGCGAAGGAAGAATTTGGGTGAGTGAAAGCGTTCGGACGAAGGCATGGGCAGCGAGACCGTGCCGGATGAAGGGCCAAATTTGTTTTTGAGGGGGTACGTGGTTGGGGGTGCGTTTGTTTCCCCCGGCGAAGCCGGCAGGAAAAATAACGCCAGTGTTCTCCGGATTTCTCGAATGATCCCCGGTGGAGAGGATGCCGGGCAATGTTAGCATTCGGTTGAAAGCCTGGAAGAAAGGAATTTCCAAATTTTTAATGGATTGTAAAAAAAAACATAATAATGATTGTGTATCTCCAAAATTTCTATCCCCAATATCCTGGTGGATGTCTGGTATCCAAGTTTGTTCCCCGCCGGGGATGTGGGCTGCTTTTCATATCGTTGGCGGAAAAACTCCGGCGAATGGGTCAGCGGGGGCGCAAACCCATGAGTAATATTTTCCTGTTGTCAGGAGGTAGAGATGAACCGAAAATCGCGCACCCTCATCCTGATCGTTGGGGTGGTCGAAATATCTATTTTAACGATCATTCCCGTGGAAGTACGTGCGCAAGATCAAAACACTTTGGACTTCGCTGATCGGCTGGAAGAATTAGGAGTACCCCTAAAAAATGCCCGGGTCGTGAGCTGCCTTCCCTTGCCAACCTTGCCAGCGGCTTATCCTCCCGGCCTGGAGGGGCCGGGGGAGGGTAGTTCCGGAGAACGCTCTTATCCATAAAAAGAGGCGCTGTGCTCTCACTTACTTTGACCGCAAAAACCCGGGAAGATTTTTGCGGTCTTTGTTTGTTTTCCATTCAACGGATGCCACGGTTGACCGGC
>CALESS010000317.1 GCA_937907495.1 uncultured Anaerolineaceae bacterium | reverse complement strand
GCCTGTTCCCCCTCCCCCTACCTGCCGCTCTGTAAAACAGGCTTTAGCCTGATCCCCCTCACCATACCAGCCGCTCTGTAAAACAGGCTTTAGCCTGTTCCCCCCTCTGTCTCCTAATTTTTCTTCCTTAACGCCTTATTCCTCTTCCTTATCGCATTTTTTTTGTCCTTGGTTTCGATTTTCGAAAATCACCGCTTCAACGTCACTTGCATCACATAGCGGTCCACCGCCCCGAAGCGGTACTTGTACTCCTCATCCCCGCGCATAAAATCGAATTCTGCATAACCATTCTCGTTAGCCCACTGCAGCAAGTGACCCAGCAGCACCCAACCGGGGGAGTATTCCATGAAACGCCGATCCAACCCGGAATTGTAAACCCATAGCCGGTTAAGATAATCAAAGCTCAGGTAGCCAGCCGCTTTTTCACCGTTCACCGTCAGGAACGCCAAATGCAGGCAGCCCTGCTCAAAGGCGCAGCGTGTGATGGAGCGCATTTGTTCGCGCATGGCGGGGGACAGGAAGGCCGCCTTCTCCGGGTCCTGGGCCATCAGGTTCATAAAATCTTCGATCTCACCCTCCAGGCCGGCGGCTTCGCGTACCACGTACCACTGGGCCGGCACTGGCATCTCCGCGGCCCGCCGCATCTTGCGCCGGATTTCGTGGCGCTGCTTTTTGTCAATCCCGGCCAGGTAGGTCTCCCAGTCGCCGGGGAGCGGGATATAGGGTGAGTGCTGCAATTGCTGCACCTGGTAATTCCAACCATTGTTTCCGGCAGCCCGCTCCAGGGCGGGCAGGCTGGGCGATGAATCCAGCAGGTTGGGCAGCTCCAGGGCCTCCCAGTCGGGCAGATCGGCCTTCGGCAGATAAACCAGCAAGCCGCTGACGAATTCCTCCAGCTCGGCAGGCCGGGCGATCAAATCCAGGTAATCGGAGATCTCCACCGCCCCCAGCAGCATCAGACAGGGCCGGCCGCGGAAATCCGGGGCGTGGAAGAGCGGTGCCACCCCCGCCAGGCGCCCCTCCTGGTGGGCGGTGACGATGGCGAGCCGGGCTTCGGGCGGCCATTCACCCCCGCCGCGCCCGTTCCACCAGGCTTGCAGGTATTCATAACGCAAAAAAGGCACATGACCAGCCGATTCAGCCAGCAGGGCATTCCATTCAGATTCAAGCGAATTTGGGAAAGTTGTGTGAAGAGTATAGTCCATAGGCGCGATTATACCGTATGCCGGAATCCCATGCATGCCGGTGTAGAACAATCCGGCTTGCCGTTATTCCGGCGGTGATTCATTCACTTATCGCACGGATGGTCACGGCTGTTTTCAAAAATGCAACCCTTTGCCCTCCCTTGCGTATATAGGTATGACACAGTAAATATTAAGGAGATTCGTATGAATGACAACTGGCTGGCACGCTTCTGGGGCGTCATCATCCGCCCGCAAACCTATTTGAACCTGGCCTATTTATTCCTGGCATTTCCGCTGGGGGTGGTCTATTTTGTGTTTTTTGTTACCGGGCTTTCGCTCGGCTTTCCGCTCATCATCGTCTGGATCGGCTTGATCATCCTGGCGGTGGTGTTTGCCGCCGCCTGGGGCCTGGCCCTGTTTGAACGGCAGATGGCGATCTGGCTGCTGCGGGTGGATGTAGGCCCGATGGGGGACGACCCCAACCCGGCCGATGATCTCTGGCAGCGCTTCAAGAAATATATTGGCAACCCGGTAACCTGGAAAAGCCTGTTCTTCCTGTTGCTCAAGTTCCCCCTCGGGCTGATCAGCTTCATCCTGGGCGTTACCCTGCTGACAACTTCGCTGGCGCTCGTTTTCTCCCCGCTCATCCTGCTCTTTTTCCCGAATGCCCAGATCAACTTCTTCGAATGGGCTGTCCACCCGGCGGTGGGTGCTCTCATCGGGTTCATACTCGGCATCCTGCTTGTGCCCGTGTCGCTGCACATCCTGAACGGCCTGGCCTGGCTTTATGGAAGAATCGCTTACTACCTGCTGGGCCGGGTGGAAACCCACCGGGCGATTGTCCCTGCAGCACCGCTGGCTGCATCCATCACGCCCGCGGCGGCAGCCCCAGTTTCCGCCCCGCAACCAACCCCGGAGGCAGAAGTAGCGGCAGAACCCATCCTGCTGGAGCCGCCAGCCGCCCCCCTGGAGGCGGAACCCCCGGTTGAGGAAGAGCCCCTGCTGGATCTCTTTCCCCCCGACCCGGATGAGCCTGCCTCCCCCGAACCGCCTGCCCAACCCTGACCCTTTTGTGGAGAAACCGCATGACTGACCCAAAGAAATCTCGTGTTCCATGGTTCTTGTGGCCTTTCAAGGCACTCTGGGACCTGCTGGCTTTCATCCTGACCCTCACGGGCCGCCTGATCGGGGCTGTCCTCGGGCTGGCCCTGACCATCGTCGGGCTGCTGCTGACGGTACTGGTCATCGCTGCCCCGGTCGGCATTCCGCTGATGGTGCTGGGCGGCCTGTTGATGATCCGCAGCATCTTCTAATTCCTAAAAAAATTGCCCGGAGCAATTCGTGAATTGCTCCGGGCAGACCCCAGATTTTCTGGGCTGCCAGGCGGGGGATTGACCTATAATCAAGTGCGTAAGACATCCTTTCATCGTTCGAGGAGCAGATAATGAAACACAAGGGGTTATTTACCATCTTCACAATGGCGATCTTTGCCATGCTGCTGACCGGTTGCGTCAACATCCGCCAGGAAATCTGGCTCAATGCCGATTACAGCGGCAAAGTTTCTTTGGAGGTGAGCGTCTCCGAGGCAT
>CALESS010000316.1 GCA_937907495.1 uncultured Anaerolineaceae bacterium | reverse complement strand
TGCGATTGATGCCGGAATTGGCATGGTGCATCAGAACTTTATGCTGGTGCCCTCCTTTACCGTAGCCGAGAACATAGTCCTCGGCCAGGAACCCACCCGCCGTGGTTTCCTGAACAAAAAAGAAGCCCGCGATGCCACGGTGGAATTTTCCAAACGCTATGGTTTACGGGTGGAGCCGGATGAAATTGTGGATACCATCAACGTTGGCATGCGCCAGCGGGTGGAAATTCTCAAGGCCCTGTACCGCGGGGCCAACATTCTCATTCTGGATGAGCCGACCGCAGTCCTCACCCCGCAGGAAACCCAGGAATTATTTACCGCCATCCGCACCCTGGTAGACCAGGGCAAGACGGTTGTTTTCATCACTCATAAATTACGGGAAGTCAAAGAGATCTCCGACCGGGTGACCGTGATGCGGGCTGGCCGGGTGGTGGGCGAGGTAGCCACCGTGGATGCCACCCGCGAGAGCCTGGCGCGCATGATGGTGGGGCGGGATGTCTTCCTCAACGTGGAAAAACCCCCTGCCAGCCGCGGCCGCAAGGTGATGGAAGTCCAGAATCTTTCCTATGTGGCGGATACCGGGCGCCGCATGTTGAATAACATGTCCTTCAATATCTTTGCCGGTGAAATTTTAGGCATCGCCGGGGTGGAAGGCAACGGGCAGACGGAACTGGTGGAAATCCTGACCGGGTTGCGTCCGGCAACTTCCGGCAATGCCCTGGTGGATGGCAAACCCGTCCTCAATAAGACCCCGCGCGAGGTGCGCATGGCGCGGGTGGCGCACATCCCGGAAGACCGCCTGACAAATGGATTGGCGATGTCTGCTTCCATCAACGAGAACCTGATCGTGGACCGCTACTTCCGTCCGCCTTTCAAGCGCGGGGCTTCGATTGATTACAAAAAGGTGCGCGAACTGGGGGTGGAGATGATCAAGAAATTTGATATCCGCACACCCAGCGGCGAGGTGCCCCTGGCTTCACTTTCTGGCGGCAACATGCAAAAAGTGATTGTGGCGCGGGAATTTTCCTCTGAACCAATTTTGCTGATTGCGGCCCAGCCCACCCGCGGGATTGATGTGGGTGCGACCGAATTCATTCGCGAGCAACTGGTTAAAAAACGCACCGAAGGCACGGCTGTGCTGCTGGTTTCAGCAGACCTGGGCGAGGTGATGAGCCTCTCGGATCGCATTATTGCCATGTATGAAGGTCAAATCACGGGGGTCTTCCCGGATGCCCAGTCAGTGCCGGAAGAAGAGCTGGGGTTGTATATGCTGGGTGTCAAGCACCAATCGAAAGAAGAAATGGAGGCGCTGCTATGATCCGCAAACTGTACATGAATCCCACGGTTCGCGAATTCCTGCGCATCATCCTCGCAGTGACCATCTCCCTGCTGTTGGGTTTCATCATCACCCTGCTGGTGAGTGAAGACCCGATTGTGGCTTATAAAGCCTTCCTCACCGGGCCCGTGAGCAAGCTCAACCGGGCGGGCGAGTGGATCAAAGAATCCATCACCCTCACCCTGCTGGGGCTGGCGGTGGCGGTGGTATTCAAAGCCAATCTCTTCAGCCTGGGCCAGGAAGGCCAGATGCTGTTGGGGGCGCTTGTGGCAGGATCCATCTCGCTCTTTGTGCCGCTGCCCGCCATTCTGCGCCTGCCGTTAGCCCTGGTCGCCGCCATGGTGGTCGGCTTTCTCTATGGTGCGGTTCCGGGTTACCTCAAAGCCCACCTCAACGCCAATGAAATTGTGTCCACGTTGATGCTCAATGCGATTGCCCTGCGTTTTTACGATTACATCCTGATCTTTTTTATCAAGCCGGAAGGCGCAGGTTACAACGCCTCCGATTTCTTCCCCAAGGAAGGCGTGCTGCCGAACTTCATCCCCAATCTGCCATTTTTGGCGGAGGCGTATAAACTGTTCACCACCAAGGCGAATGTCACCATCATGCTCTATATTGCCATCCTGATGGTGGTAGCCACCTGGTTCCTGATGTACCGCACCCCGTTTGGATACGAGCTGCGGATGCTGGGCTCCAACATCAAGTTTGCCCGCTACGGCGGCGTCAATACCCGCCGCACCATCACCCTGGCCATGGCCATCAGCGGCATCCTGGCCGGGCTGGCCGGCGCCCACCTGGCGATGGGCGTGCATACCAAGTTGATCGCCAATATTACGGTTTCGCTCGGTTTTGAAGGCATCGTGGTGGCGCTGTTGGCCCGCAACAATCCAATCGGTGTGCCCTTTGCCGCACTGGCCTACGGGTACATCCGGGCCGGGGCGGATATCATGGAGCGCTCCTCGGATGTTTCGCGGGAGATGGTGCTGATTATCCAGGCCATCATCATTCTGCTGGTGACGGCGGAACGTGTCCTGCCGATCATCCAGCAGCGGGTGAGCGCCGCCCGGGCGGCGAAATCCAATGGAGATGGTCCCGAAAACGGGCAGCCCGCCCTGGAGGAAGGAGGCAGCCATGCTTGAAGCCGTAATTCGCAGCATCTTTAGCGCTGCCTTCCTGGCCAGCGTTCTGCGCATCAGCACCCCGCTGATCTTACCTGCCCTGGGCGGCCTGCTGACCGATCTTTCGGGGGCGATCAACATTGCCCTGGAAGGCATCATGCTCACCTCCGCCTTTACCGGGGTGATTGTTTCTGCCGCCACCCAGAGCATCTGGCTGGGCGTGCTGGCGGGCATCCTGGCCGGGGTCGCCATCTCGTTTGTGCTGGCCTGGTTCCATCTGTACCTGGAAACCAACATCATCCTGGCCGGTACAGCCATCAACATCCTGGCGACGGGCGGTACGGTCTTCCTGTTGTATGTGATCTCCGGTGATAAGGGGAACTCTTCCAGCCTGCCCAGCCTGATGGTGCCAAATGTCAACATCCCGCTCATCAAAGATATCCCCTTCATCGGGGAAATCATCAGCGGACAGCATGTATTCGTCTGGCTGGCTTTCATCCTCACCTGGCTGACCGCTGTTTACCTCTATAAAACGCCCTGGGGCGCGCACCTGCGGGCTGTAGGCGAGAACCCCGCCGCGGCGGCTTCGGTGGGCATTAATGTCAAGCGCACCCAGATGACGGCCCTGCTGCTCTCCGGCTTTTTGGCCTCTTTTGGCGGCATGACCATGTCCATGGCCTATCTCTCCATCTTCCAGCGCGAGATGACAGCCGGGCGCGGTTTTATTGCCCTGGCGGCGGTGTACCTGGGCGGGCGCAAGCCCTGGGGAACCCTGCTGGCAGCCATTCTGTTTGGCTTTGCAGATGCCCTTTCCAACCAGCTTGGTTCGCTGAAAATTCCCTCTCAACTGGTGCAAATGATCCCTTACATTGTGACCATTGTGGCGTTGGTCGTCTACGCCCTGCGCGACCAGGCCATCAAGCGCGAACGACAGCGCAAGTTCCAAATGCAACAGGCAGCCTCCATTAAAGCAGAGAGTGAAGCATGACCTTATTACTGGAAAAAATTCGCGGCGGTTTTTACGGGCAGGCCCTGGGTGATTCATGGGCCATGCCGGCCTTGCTCAACCCCGGCCAAACCTGGGATTACTACGGCGGCTATATCGAAGAATTTCTGGATGCACCGGA
>CALESS010000315.1 GCA_937907495.1 uncultured Anaerolineaceae bacterium | reverse complement strand
TTCTCCAGGAAGTGATTGTAAAGCTGCCAGTCTTCCTTATCTCCGGTATGCAGGAAAATAACGCTATACAACTGGCCATTATGGGCAAAGAAGAAAGTATCCGAAGCAAAGGATTGATTGCTGCGCGGCTGACGGATGTGAATGGCGGAGGTCCCGGCAATTTGGGTATCTTCCATGCGCTCTTCCACTAGCAGGTTGTTTTCCACCAGCCATTGCTCCAGGTTGGCATCCTCTGGCGGGCTAAACTCCGTCCGTCCCTGGGGATGATTGAAGTAAATGACCGGCCAGTTTTCGCCATCTCCGAGCGGTCCGGTGATGGTCAACGTGTTTTCTGGGTTATCCGCCGAGGAAAGCAGGCAATCCGGCGGGAAGTGAAAACTGTAGCCTAGCCCCCGGTTGCGGTACACCTTCCAGCCATCCGGGGCGATCAAATTGTCGCCAGGCTGGCACTCACCGCGAAAGAAAGCCCACTCGTCACACTCGCTGGAATCCGGGAAGACGCACACCCCGCTCTCTGCACCGTTGATGTCGGTGCGGATCTGCAATTGCCCGCCGTTCTGCTCACAGAACACCGAAGCCGGGTTCGGCAGATTGGCATTTTCTGCCGGGTTCAGGCTATCGCCAGGCTGGCACTCTCCCCGGAAGTAAGCCCATTCGTCACACTCCGAGCCATCTGCGAAGATGCAAACGCCAAATTGTCCACCGCTGGCATCACTGCGGATTTCCAACCGACCGCCATTGGTTTCACAATAGGCCGAAGCCGGGTTGGGCATATCGGCATTTTCCGTTGCCTGCGGGGCAGGTGTGGAGTTCGCATTGCAGGCAGCCAGCAGAATGCCGAGGATGAGGAACAGGGGAAAAACAAATTTGCGGGACATTTCCATCTCCTATTTCGTGTACGGGCAGGAATTTCCAGCTTCCCGTACAAATTCAGCTCGAGATCGTTTGATACCTTCTTCACAATAGACGGAAGGGAGATCGAAAAGTTCCCGCCGATATGTCACGAAGGCAGCCTCAAAAACCGGTGATTCCCCGCTGGACAAAAGCCAACACTCCCGCCGCCAGAAAGAGAAGAATGGCGGAGATCGCCCAACCTCGGCCCGCCTCATCGCAGAATCCAACAAGGCAGGCTGTTGCCATTTTCTCAACGGAAGGAGGGCTGGTAAGGAGTGAACCAGCGGCTTTACTTGTTACAGGTCAACAGCCCCGCCAGGGAGTGGGCCAGCAGGGCGCTGCCGGCAGGCGTTAAATGGATGGCACTGTTGGTGAACTCCGCAGGGGGCAGTAAATCCCAGCGATCCACCAGCGTCCACTGACCGCTCCCGGCCCGGGCGGAAAGCAATTGGCGATATTGATCATATGCCCAGCGCGGGTAGAAAAAATTGTAGCGCAGGTTGCTGTTCTGGCCGCTGCTGATTAAAATCGGCTCGTTGATCACCGTCAGCGGCACGCCCTCCAGCATTGCAGCCCCGGCATCCAGCACATCCAACGCCAGGCTGTTTTCGTCCAGGGAAGGCGGCAGCCGTCCATGGAAACTTTCATCCGCCTCCAAATCCAGGGCAGCCGCGGGGTACTCCGCCGGATAAAACTGATCAATCCCGGTGGCTGACCACATCGCGCCGTAGAGCTGCAAGCGCAGCAAATCCGCCAGCGGCCGGCGCAGCCCAATGAGCGTGCGCCCCAAAAAATCCGGGCGAATGATCGCCGGGTCTGCGCCATCCACAACGCCTGTGGCCTGTGCCAATGCCTCCAGACGGGAAGGGTTGTTGGCCGCCAGCGGCGAGGCCAGTTGCTTTTCGACGGGCAGCGCTTCCAGAGTCACCAGCCACCAGACAGCATCCGGCTGATAGCGGCGAGCCTCGTCCAAAATCAGCAAATCCTTGGTGACGGAGAGGGTGGGGTAGCCCAGGTTGTAGGCCCGCACCTGGCGTCCATCGCAGGTTTTCAACCGCAAGGCATTGATCTGCCCGGCCAGGGTCTCCTCGGGTCGGAGCAGCGTGCCCCAGACGGACGAATCGCCGAGCAGCAGCAGGCGGTATTCATCCGCCGCTTTATCCAAACCGCTTAGCTCATGGGAAGCAAACATCGCCTCGAGCGAGTACAGGCTAAAGTTGTAGGCCTGCTGCGGGTTCTCGCCGAAGGGGAAGCGCGGCCGCCCGGGGAAGAGGTGGTTGTAGAGGCTAAGCCTGCCCAGGGCCGGCAGCGGATTCCCTGCCGCCAGCAGCAGATTGAGCAGGAGAAAAATCAGCAGGGTTTTGATCAAAATTCGGCGCATATCACTCACAAATCTCTAAAACAGCTTGCCAAATACCAGGATGGCCTTCTCAACCGGCAGGGCAAACCACACCCAGCCCAGCGAAACATAAGCAAAAGTAAAGAGCGTGCTGATCCCGGTCAGGCTCCACCGGATGGGCCGGTGCTTCTGGGCGGTCCCCAGGCGGGGGCGGATCCATTCCGTCCAGCGGTTTTGTACGAACAAACCCAACCCGTGCCACAATCCCCAGATCAAGAAATTCCAGCTGATGCCGTGCCAGAGACCAATCAGGATGAAGGTAGCCAGTTGAGTGATCAGAATCATCCCCCAGGCGGGAAGCGAACGCTTTGCCTGGCGCAAACTGCGGGTGAAGGGATTGAAAAAATATGCCCGGAACCACTGGGTAAGCGTCATGTGCCAGTTGTTCCAAAACTGGGTCAGGTTGGGCTTCAGGTAAGGCTGGTTGAAGTTTTCCGGAAGATGGATGCCAAACAGCCGCCCGATGCCGATGGCCAAATCGGTATAGCCGCTGAAATCGAGATAAATTTGCAGGCTAAAGGCCGTCAGCGCCAACCACATCCAACCAGGTGTGCGGATGAGGCCAGCGTTGGCCGGGGAGAGTGCGATCAGCGCCAACAGGTCGGCCAGCACAAACTTTTTTAGCAAGCCGAGCGCCAGGCGGGGCAAGGCCGCCTGCAGATCCGCCGCCGGGGCGTGCGGAGCGGTGCGTAAATCTTTGAGGAAGCGATCCAGGCGGTCAATCGGCCCGGCGGTGAGGGCAGGGAAGAAAACCACATAGGCCATGTATTCCGGCAGGGATGCCGCCGGGGCGCGGCCGGATTGCCGGTCCCGCAAGGTATGGATCAGGCGGAAAGCAATATAACTGAAGCCCAGCCAGCGCAGGTCGGTGGCGGCAGCACTGCCAACCGCCTGCCCGGCCAGCGCTCGCAGCCCGCTGGCAGCCAGGGCGGTCAGCGCCGGCAGCTTGAGGACGATCAACAGGCCAATGAGCAGGAATATCCCCGCCCAAAGCAGTGCCTTGCGCGGCCAGCGCAGAAGGATCAACCCACCCCCGGCCAGTGCCAGCAGGGCCAACACCACCGGCAGCGTCTGCGGTGGACGGCTGGCAGTGAGCCAGCCCGCAGGGCCGAGGTGGCGGGTGAGGCCCACCAACAGAATCAACCCCAGCAGAGCCAGCCCGGCGGGCAGCACTTTGCGTAAGGAGCGTTCCTGGGGGGCAGCCGTCAGCGCCCAACCCAGGGCCGCCAGGGAAAGGGTAGCCGTCGGCAGCCAGAAATCCAGCGAGCGGATGGGCATGGCTGGCTGCAGCCAGTAGACCGCCAGGCCAGAAAGAATGAACAATACCCAGGTGCGCAGGGAGGTGAAACGAGTGGGAAAAAAAGCGGTGCGTTGCAGCCGCGCCGTCAGCGCCAGCCAGAGCAGCCCCAGGCCAAAGGCGATCAGCAGATCGGAAAGCTGCATTTAGAAGCCCTGGTAAATCCAGAGGGGAGCGGAATCGGCGGTCACAATCAGCAGGATAAAAATCAACAACGCCAACAGCAAGGCCAGCAGGTTCTCACGGTTGCAGAGGGCGCGTAGGACTTTTAGCGGTAACCGCATACCAACCAGTTGCCATTCTGCTTCACCAACTCATACGTCCGCAGGGACATGTCGAATTCCTGCTTTTCGTTGCCGTAACTGGCGACGATTTTGCCAGTGCATTGCACCAGCGTCATCTCCGCTTCCGTGCCGGTTTCCGCACATTGCATATCCTGCAATTCGGTTTGTACACCCTGGAAGGAATCAATCTCCAAAAAGGCCTGCGGCTCCCAATCCGGGCAGGTTAATGGGGCAATGGTATCGTAATCTTTGGCATTAAAGGCCTGCATATAGGCTTCCATGGTTTGCACGGCAGCCGATTTTCCATCCCCGCCCCCACAGCCCGCCAGCAGCAGCCCGGCGAGAAGCAATCCCAACATCCAACGACGCAGCATACGAACTCCTCCTGGAAAGACAACCTGGAAAATTTCCCCGCAGGGGGAATCAAGCCGATTTTAACACGGAATCCGCCAACGCACGAAGATGGAGAATCGGTTCGTCCGTCAAACGCTTTGCGGGTTTTGCGTCCCGCTGACCGGCCAGCCATGCCAGGTGATGCCGGGAACATCCGCAAAGCGGCGGCTCATCACCTCCAGCGCCTGCGGATTGGCATCTACCAGCCGGAAAGCAGCCCCCTGCTCGAGGGCAGCCACGCCCGTGGTGCCGCTGCCAGCGAAGAAATCCAACACCGCCCCACCCGGCGGGCAGGAAGCCTGCAAGATGCGCCGCAGGATGCCCAGCGGCTTCTGGGTGGGGTAGCCCGTTTTCTCCCGGCCATTGGTCGGGACGATGGTATGCCACCAGGTATCCGTGGGCAGCTTGCCGCGGGCGGCCTTTTCCGGCCCTACCAGCCCGGGCGCCATGTAAGGGATGCGCTCGATGGCTTCGTCATTAAAATAATAAGCCTGGGGGGACTTCACATACAGAAAAATGGTATCGTGTTTGGAAGGCCATTTTTTGCGGGTGCGGGCGCCATAATCATACGCCCAGATGATCTCGTTCAAAAAACAGGGACGGCCAAAAATGGCATCCAATAATACTTTACAATAGTGGGCTTCACGGTAATCAATGTGGAAATAAAAAGAGCCGCTGGGTTTCAATAAGCGGCGGGCTTCCACCAAGCGCGGCTCCAGGAAGGCCAGGTAATCATCGAACAGGTCGGAATAGGAATGCTCGCCCAGTTTGAAGGTGGCGTAGCGCTGACCGCCAAAGCCGGTACGGTCGCCTTCGGCGGAGCGGACCGTTTTTATCTGGGTGCGCTGCTGCACCTTGCCAGTGTTGAAGGGCGGATCAATGTAGATAAGATCGAAGGATTCATCCGGCAGAGATTGCAGGATGGGAAGGTTATCGCCAAAGTGAATGTGATGCATCCGGGTTACCCACCCGGGGGCAGGCGGCGCTGGCGGATCCAGTTCTCCACCTCGTTCAGGCCGGCCCAGCCCAGCAGGACGCCGCCGAGAGCGGTACCCGTCACCGGGTAGGGTACACCAGCCGCCACACCCAAAACCAAACCCTTGGCGATGGCCGCTCCCCAACTGTCTTTCCCCACATGGCGCTGGACAAGTGCCACCGTCAGGGCGCAGGTCAGGCCGGAGATCAGAATGGTCGGCAACAGGGTAGGCAGCAGAACGACCGATAAGGTCGCCTCGATCTGCAGGATGCCCCAGATGCCGTCAATGACGATGGTGACGAAACTGGAAAGCGGGTGAACCGGGGATTCCGGGATGACCGTGCGTGGTTTTTCGGGGGGCTGCTCACCCGGCAGGATGATTTCCGGCTGAACAGGTTGAGGTTTTTGTTCGGGTGTTGTCATAAATCCAATTGTACAACAAAAAAGGGCCGGCAGCATAACCACCGGCCCCTGGATTATGGGCTGCATTCTACCTCATCAACCGCTTGATTGGATGTTTATCTTTCTACACAAAGTGCGTGGCAATTTTCAGCCAGACTGTTCCCCTCCATACAGGAAGATGAAAACACCCTTCCCGAGGATGACGCCCACCAGCGGGACAAATATCAGCAGCAGCCAACCCCAGCGGGGAACGGTCAGGCCGTGAAGGTCGTCAAGCGGGCGGGCGGAAGCAACAGGGGGCGGCACGTCCACTTGCCCTGTGCCCGTATCCGGGATCAAAAACTGCCCGCAGCCTACCGCCGACAAACGCTCTCTCTCCTGCCGGGCACTTGCCAGCTCTTGCACGGTTCGGTTCAGATCCGCCTGGCAGGCAGCCACCTGCTGTTCTTCGGCTGCCAGCTTTTCCTGTAATTCCTGGTTTTGAGTGGTGAGGGTTTGAATTTCCGCCCCTAACACCTGATTATCCCGGAACTCTGAATAGACACCCAGCGACAAAAACACAAGGCATACGGTAATAAACAAGCTGTATCCGTTTTGTATCATCGTACTTTCCTCCCTTTCTTCAATGTAGGAATATGGTGGTCTTGAATATCGTCTCATTGAACCCTCCTCTCTGATTTCGCAACCCTAAATGCCGGTATATCTCTCGCTGTTCCCTCCTTTCCAAAAGGTTTCATTCTGCACCCTCCCTGCCGTGATTTTGCTTTAAGCGCTCCGGAGTGCTGCCCCGCTGCGGCCCGATCTGCTACTGCTTCAATGAATTGTTATAGTATGCGCCTGTCTTCCCAGGGGTTGCCATAGATTTTCTGTGGAATGAGAGATTAAAAACAAAAAAGGTGGAGGAAATTTCTCCTCCACCCGGAAATGGAATAGCTCACTTGCTCAGGTGACCACTGCTCCCGTCTGTCCGTTGACCAGCAGGCCCACCTGCTGACCGTCTTCTGCCTGGTAATGCGTCACCCAGGCGGGCAGCAACATCAGTTGGAAGGACTCGATCATCAGATCGGTAGAGTTCACCGACAGATTGCGGTGCTGCTCCAGGATGCGGGAATCCACCCGCTGGCGCATCTGATCCCGCACCACCAGGCGCGCCCCCAGCGAAGCATCCCCCAGCTCCACCTGGTACGTCTCCGCAGGCCAATCTGCCAGGTAACCTTCAGCAAAAGGTTGGGCCAGCGTGAGGTTGTAGCCCGCCAACGCCCGACCCCACAAATCCCCCAGCCGGCGGGTTCCGGGCAGGCAAATGCGATCCTCATCCACAATTTGATCACCCTGTTCGCGCACCCACTCCCGGTTGCGCCGCACCTCGCAGTTCCAGGGTAAAATGCCCACCACGTGGAAGCTCCAGGCAGGCAGGTAAAGCCCCACCCCCCGCTCCAGGCGCGGCCAGGCGCCCGTGAACTTGCGGGTCAGCCAGGTGCGCAGAGATTGTTTGGCCTGCTCCTGCCCGATCTCAAAGGGGATGATCCGATCTGGCAGGAGCAGCTCTGCCGCCGGTTCGCGGGTGGTGTGCGGAGAACCGCAATAAGGGCAATTCATGCTCAGGCGGGCAGGCGGCAGGCTGAACACCGCCCCGCAGCCGCGGCAATGCAATTCCAGTTCCGCCTGCGGACGCCAGTGCCCGCGCCCGCTGACCATGGCTGCCATGAAGTCATGACTTGCCGCGGCGCCCAGCGGGGAAGCCTCTCCGTTCAAATTCTGGCGCACCTCGCAAAATTCGCACACCAGGCTGTTGCCATCCGCCGAGAAAGCCAGTTTGCCGCCGCATTTGGGGCAGGTATAGCGCTGCCCCTCCGCAGCCTGGGCACCCTTGGGCGCAGGCTGCTGGTAAACATCCGGGTTGAAAGCCGGCCCCGGTTGGATTTTTCCATCCAGAATTGCCAGTTTTCGGCGGGCGCGCAAATCAAAGGGGTCCAGGGCCAACAGGTGCTCCAGGCGGTCGCGAGCTTCTTCTTCCGATTCTGCCACCTCGCTTAACCAGAACAGGGCTTCCGCTTGCTGGTCCCGATCCGGGTTGAGCCGGAGCAGCCACTCCAGGTAGTAGATCGCTTCCCGCCGCTCTCCGGCCCGGGCGGAAGTGACTCCGCGCAGCAATAAATCTCCTTCCATTGTTGCCATAGTCCCTCACCTGTTCTGCTTAATCATCCAATATTTCTTCATCCAACAAATGTTCAAAAGCCTCCACCACCTGCGGATCAAAATGGGTGCCGCTGTTTTTCACGATATAGGCCCGGGCAGTGGCATTATCCCACGCCGGACGGTAGGTGCGGTTGGAGCGCAAGGCATCCCAGACATCGGCCACGGCAAAAATACGGGCTGCCAGGGGGATTTCCTCCCCTTTCAGGCGGCGCGGATACCCGGTGCCATCCCAATGTTCATGGTGGCAATAGGGGATATCCAGGGCGGGGGCAAGATAGGGGATGGGTGAAAGCAGATCATAGGCCAGGCGGGGATGCTGGCGCATCACCTCCCATTCCTCGGCGGTCAGGGCGCCCGGCTTGGAGAGGATGTCATCGGGTATGCCAAGTTTGCCAATATCATGTAAAATGGCGCCCCGCCAGACCTGTATCAGTTCATCTTCGCTCATTCCCAGGCGGCGGCCCAGGCGGATGGTCAACTCGGAAGCGCGGCGGGTGTGGCCTTCTGTCTCGCGATCCCGCAATTCCAGGGCGCGTGCCCAACCTTCCAGGGTGATATCATAAGCCACGGATAGTTCCTGCCGGGAGCGCTGCGCTTCATCAAATAATTGGGCATTATCAATGGCAATGGCCGCCTGCCCGGCCAGGGTTTCCAGGTATTCCAACCATTCGGGGTCAAACTCCATCTGTTGGCGGTAGAAAACCTCCAGCACACCTTTTAGTTCGCCCTTGGCCAGCATGGGCAGAGCCACCCGGCTGATAATCCCCTCCCCGGCCAGGCGTTCCAACTCCACGGGCGGGTATTCTTCAATCGGGGCCAACTGCAGCTGCGTTTTTCTTTCCAGGGCGGCCCGCCCCGCCAGCCCCTCACCCAGGCGGATTTCGTGGGGAGCACAACCCGGCTGAAGGCGCAATCCGCGGGCGGCGATGCAATTCAACATCCAGCCATTGGCAGAAACCAGCATTACATCTGCCGCATCCACCCCCAGGTCGCCCGTCAACTGGTGAAGAAGCTCCTGCAGCATCACTTGCACATCCAGGCTGGTGGATACCGCCATATCCAGGGCATGAATGGTCATCAGCCGTTTAAGGCGCTGACGGGTTTCGTCATAGAGCGCCGCCCGCTGAATGGCGCTGGCAGCAATATCGGTGATGGAAACCAGCACCCGGATTTCAGTCTCCATGAAGGGCCGGTCCCGCCCCAACCAGAGCACCCCCATCACTTGTTCCGGTCGGTGATGCAGGTCACTTACCATCTGTGCCCTCACCGGCAAAGGGACAATAATGGGCACGCAAACCACAGCCCGCTCATGGTTGAAGATGCGCCGGAGGAGCGGCTCCTTACTGTGGGCAACATCGTTTTCCACAAAGGGGGTGAGGCTTTCCAGCACCCGGGCCGTAGCCCCCGAATGACCGCTGACTTGAATCCCCCGCCAGTTGTCCCAGGCTCCAACCCCTTGCTCGCAAATTAACCGGCCATCTTCCACATGGCGCATCATCAAGGCTGCACCCTGGCAGTTCATGATCTCCAACGTTTGTGTCAAAATGATTTCGATAATTTCCGGGCGGCTGACCGCCAACCGCAAAGCGGAGGTGAGGGCGGCAATGGCTGCCTGGCGGCTTTCGTCTTTCTCGCGTTCCGTGACATCCTGTTTGATGGCGATGAAATGGGTAACCGTGGCAGGAGCATTCCCCCCAAAGGTGGAAACCACCGGGGTAATGGTCATTTCTTCGGTGTACAGGCTGCCATCTTTGCGCCGGTTGACGACCCGACCGCTCCAAACCCGCCCGGCACTTATTTCTCCCCACATTTCGACAAAGAAGGAGTCTGGCTGCACGCCGGCATTGAGAATGCGCGGGTTCTGGCCCAGGGCTTCCTCTTTGCTGTAGCCCGTTAATTGGGTGAAAGCCCGGTTCACCCAGCGGATAATGCCCTGTGGATCCGTAATGACAATTCCATTGGCGGCAGCATCCAGGGCAGTGGTTTGCAGGCGTTGCTGGGCTTCAATCTGTTGCCGGTTGGTGATGTCGCGTTCCACCCCCAGGATATAGGCTGCCTGATCTTCAAGGCCGGGCACCAGGGTGGCGTTCAACTCCACCCAAAAAGCACTCCCATCGTGACGGGGTAATAGAATTTGGATTTGCTCCAGCGTGCCCTGGCTGCAAACAGATTCCAGGTACTCCTGGGCGGGGGAGCAACTTTCTTTATGCACCAGGTCCAACAGGCGGCAGCCAATCAACTCATCGGGGGTGGAAAATTCATGCAGTTCGGCTGCATGCTGGTTGCAGAATAATATCACCCCGTTCAAATCCATCAGCAAAATGCCCTCTGGCAGGATTTCCAATAGCGAGTGATAACGCAGTTCCGTTTCTGCGAGCATCCGCTGTTCGCGGCGCCGTTCGGAAAGATCTCGCACGAAGACGATCACCCGCGGTTCACCGCCATAGGCCACCCGCCGCAGGTTCAATTCGGCGGGGAAAATTTCTCCATTTTTGCGCAATCCATAACTCTGGGTGAATTCATTTTCGTCCAAACCCGGCAGCGCGTTCAGTTGGCTAAGATTGCTGGCAGCCATGCTGGGCATAAGATTCTGGACGCTTAATTCCAGCATTTCGGGGCGCGTATAACCATACACCTGGCAGGCAACTTCGCTGCAATCAATGACCCGCCCCTGCACATCCTGGATCAGGATGGCATCCAGAGAGCTTTCCACAATCAACCGGCTTTGTTCTTCACTTTTCTGCAGGGCATCCGTCATGCGCTGCCGTTCGGCCAATTCATCCGCAAGCTGGTGGGTTTTTACCGCCACGGAAAACCGCAAGCGGTCTTGACGATTGATAAATGTGGATACCAATGCAGCCAGCAGGCCCAGGATGGTCAAACCGCCCCATTGCACCAGGCGCAGAGGCAAGCGGACTGATTTTTTCCAGCCTTCGGGCGGAACCGCCTGAAATTCCCAAAACGTACCCGGCAAAGAGACAACCTGCCGAACCGGGTTCAAGGCCGGTTCCACGCCCTCACCTGCCAGCAGACGGCCATTCTCTGCCACCAGGCCCCAGCCTGCCGGCAGCTCTGCCAGGCCAGCGCTGGATAGAACCAGGTCCAGGTCAAAAGCGGTGCAGGTGATGCCCTGGTTTTGATCCTGGAGTGGGACAACCCCGCGGGCGATTAACATCCGCCGGCCCGAGAGAATGAGCGCCGGACCCAACAATGAAAGGCCCTCCTCATCCGGGCTGCCCATGGTCGCAGCCTTTAGAAGGGGCGTTAATTCCAGGTAAGATTGGCCGGATTCAGCCGTGGCTGGGAAGAGAATTAACTCACTGCCGGGAATCTCCAGGCTGAAGAACTCAATTCCCTCCACCGAGTTATACAGCCCGTGTAAAACGGATTGCAGGTGAAGAGGATCCACCCCATCGGTACTTTCCAATTCGGCGCCGGTGAATGTGCGAATGGTTTCAGCCATTCCCAGGCGGCGGTTCAACTCGGCTTTCAGGGCATCCGCACTGCTGGAGAGGTCCGCCCGGGTGGAGCGTTTCAGTTCGTTCACCAAATAAGTGGCATAGATGGATTGCAGATGATACCAGAGTGGAAGACCCGCCATTAAAGTCAACAGGGCGAAAAGCAAAGCACGCCGGCGCGGACGGATGAAAAACTTTCGGAAGCCGGCAAGCCAGGCAGTCAACC
>CALESS010000314.1 GCA_937907495.1 uncultured Anaerolineaceae bacterium | reverse complement strand
TGGCACTATCTATGCTGAAAGAGATCAGATGCTGGCAAAAGAGCAATTCCGGATTGGTGCTCAACGGCTTGCACTGGATGCGCCCGCTGCCGGTGCCGCAATAAACGGAAGAAGCCGGTGAGCGGGGCTGCATGGAGAAGGAATACCGTCCATCTTCCCAACCGCCGGCGCGGGAAAAATAAACCTTATAGGTAAAGCTGCGGAGGCTGTTTTTGACCACTGAATGGCTGTTGCGGCTGATCTCCGCATCCGGGTTGGCGCAGGCCGCAGAGGTTGCAGCACCCGCCACCGGCTGGGCAGTAACCTCGTTTTTGACGGTGGTGGTTTGCGGCAGCGGGGACCGCACCGCGGTGGGTTTGGCCGCCGCCCCGCCGGATGTGGCCGTGCTCTCTGAAAGCTGGTCATCATTCAAAAGGTTGATACCCACGATCAGGAGGATGCACCCGCTGATGATGACCAGGATCGCCACCAGCCAGGGGCGGAACTTCTTTTTCCGCCTGGCAGGCTGCGGGGGTAGAGCAGCCTCGTACTTCGCGCGCAGGGAATTTTGTGCCGCCGCACCTGGCTGGATGGGTGGTACGACCGGTTGGATGGCGGGGAGGTCTGCGGGCGGTGTCACCGGCCGCGAGTTGGAGGACGGGGGAGTGGGCACATCGGGAGCGGGCGGAAGCACAGGCTCGCGGATAACGGTCTGTTCCCGCAGGGGTTGGGAACCAAGCAGCAAGCTGCGCGCCGAGATGATATCCTGCGGGCGGTCGGCTTTTTTGAGGTGCAGGCAGGCCAGCAAAAAACCCTGCATGCGCTCGGAAATGGCCGGGTTGATCGAACGCGGCAGCGGCAGGGGTTCTCCGGAAATCTGATCGTTGGGCTCGGTGGGCGTGATGCCGGTCAGCAGGGCATAAGCGGTGGCGCCCAGGCTGTAAATATCAGAAGATGGATTGGTTCCGCCCCGGCCGGAGTATTGCTCCGGTGGTGCATAACCGGGGGAATAGGCGCGGGCGCCGGTGGAAGTTTCGTTTTGACCGGCGACCAGCATTTTGGCAATGCCAAAATCCACCAGGTAAACCAGGCCGTTGGAGCCGAGCAGCAGGTTGGCGGGTTTGAGATCCCGGTGGATGACCCCCCGCTGGTGGCAATACGCCAGTGCATCCATGATTTGCAGCAGCCAACCCTGCACCTGCTCTTCCGGGAGCGGCCTGCCGCTGGATTTGAGCATATCTTCCAGGCTGCTGCCCTCGATGAGGCTCATGGAAATGTAGCCCTCAAAACTGAGGGTGAAGAAATCGAACACTTTGGGCAGGTTGGGATGTTCGAGCCGGGCCAGCAGCATGGCTTCGCTGGTGAATTGTTCCAGGGCTTTTTCGCGGGTCAAAACCTGGGGGCGGGAATCCCGCAGGCGGGTTTCATCGGATTTCTCCATGAAATCCGCCTCTGATGGCAAATCTCCGAGCCGGAATTCCTTCAGCGCCACCGGGCGGTCGAACAGTTTGTCGTGGGCCCGGTACACCGCACCCATACCGCCCTCCCCAAGCAGGGCGATAATTTCGTATCTTCCGTTCAGAACCTGCCGGATATGCAGCATAACAACCCCCTGTTATTCCTCCACAATCTCCGGGCTGCCAGGGCGGTAGTGGCGGAGATAATACTGGCGTAAGCCATGGGTGAGGCGCTGGCGGTATTGCTCTGTGCGGCCTCCGAGGCCGGGGATGCCCTCCATCAGCGGGTCCACCAGGCGGTCGGTTGCTTCCGGATGGGCTTTCTGCTCGGCCAGGTCATCCAGCAGCATCTGGGCTTTTTCCAGGTAGGCAAGCTGCGTTTTCACTTGCGCCGGGGTGATGATCCCGCCGCGCCCGCTGACCAGGGTAAAGCCCTCAAAGGGGGCCGAGAGCAGCAGAGCCAGGCTGGCCCGCCAACCCGGCAGGTCGGCATTGGCCAGGAAAGGCGGCTGGTCGGACAGGATGGCATCCCCGGCGAAGACCACTTTTTCCGCAGGTAAAATGGCCCAGATGGCGCCAGTGGCCGAACCGGGGTGATTTTCCAGCACCAGCGGAGAGTCGTTCCAGTGAATTTCCATGCGGTCGCTGAAGGTAATATCCGGCGGAGCCCAGCGGATATTGCCAAGGCCGTTGTACGCTTCCCAATCCGAGCCGCTGATTCCGCCCTGGGATTTGAAGGTGT